>CAMAGA010000011.1 GCA_945833955.1 uncultured Clostridia bacterium | reverse complement strand
TCCGAAAAGAGATTGTGGCGGGGTTTCTTTTTGTTTTGGTTGGATTCCCTTTGTTTTCTTGCGGCTCCCCTTTGGCGTTTCCCTCGGATATTATCCCCTGTTTTAAAATTCCATCCCTTGCGCAACGTTCTCCCCTTCTATCCCCTATCGTATTTTCTTTTACGCAAGCGAAATAAGGACGCCCGAATGTTTTCGGGCGTCCTTATTTTCGTTACACTTCTCTTACCGTTCCTCAAATCAAATCGGAAATTGTTTCTTTTCCCGTCAATCCAGCATATCTTCGGGGCTTTCCTGCGTATCCGAGGGGCCGTCGGGATTGCTGTCCGAACCGTTTTCCGGTTCCTGCGTAGGATCGTTGGGCATCCCGTCCGGCGAAGACTGGGAAGCGGGCGCTTTTACCGTTACCGCACAAGTGGCTTCTTTGCCGTTCGTCATGGCGGTAACTATCGCTTTGCCTTCCGATTTGGCGGTGATCACGCCGTCTGCAACCGTTACGATCGCATCGTTGGAACTTTTCCACGTGATCGTTTTATCTGCGACGTCCGCAGGCGTTACCGATACCGTAACCTTTTGCGTGTCCCCTACGTTCATGTTCAACGAGGAAACGCTCATCGTAATGGTTACGTCGTTATTATCCATTGGTTTGTTGCCGCACGCCACAAAACAATAAAGCATACTTACGGAAAGAATTGCCGCAAGCAAAACAGAAATTTTCTTCATTCAGAACTCTCCTTTACAAGAGAGTATGCGTATATATGCGCTGTTTTATTCCGAAGAAGCCGAAGTTGCCAAAAATGCAATGACTCCCCGGAAGAGCGCATACGCCACTTTTTGCCGGTACTCCTCCGTAATCAGTAACGCCTCGTCCTGCGGGTTGGATAAAAACCCGCATTCCGCAATCACGGACGGGTATTCCGTACAATTCAGTATATAATAATCTCCGCTCAGAACGCTGCGGGGCTTTTCTTCCTTTCTCAATTCGTTGAGCTCTGCCTGCATTTTTTCCGCCAGCGCCAAGCCGATTTCGCTGTCCCCGCGATAAAACACCTGCGAGCCCCTGTGCGTGGAGAGGGGGTAAGAATTCTGATGCACGGAGACGACCGCATTGGGGTGCGCCGCCTGAATGATATCTCTTCTCTTTTGCATATCTCTCTTTTTAAATCCCGGGATCGGCAGCCCGTACAGACCGCCGGAATCTTTACGGGTCAGTACTACGTTGATCTGGGCAGCTTGCAAGTACTTACGCAGATACTGCACGATTGCCAGATTAATCGTGCTTTCCTTGACTTTTGTAGAAACCCCGATGACTCCGCCGTCGATTCCGCCGTGCCCTGCATCCAGAACGACGGTTATCTTCCCGTAAACGCTCTCCGTTTCCCCGAAAAAATCAACCGTAAAAACTATACATAAAAAAAGGACCGACGCAAGGGCAATCGCTATCCGTTTTACCGCTTTCTTCATACAAAAATATATGTCCGACTGCCTGCTTTTATGCGGACGGAATAAAACAGGCGCATAAAATCCCCCTCGGGTATTTTCCCAATTCCCTTCCCTATCAGTCCGAATCAGCTTCCCTGTAAGATAGTAAAGCCGATTTCCGATTATACGATTCTCTCCCATTATTTACTTCCCTTCAAAACTTTCACTCACTGCAATCTTTCCGAGCCCTGCCGCCTTTCCGAGCCCTGCCGCCTTTCCGAGCCCTGCCGCCTTTCCGAGCCTTGCCGCCTTTCCGTCTTCTGCATACAAAAAACCGCTTACGGAATTTCTTCCGCAAGCGGTTCTGATTCATTGAAAAGCTATGCGCCAATCAATATTTTTTCGGTTTTTTACGGGTATTCACTTTTTCAAATTCCTGATCTGCCGCAATACGCGCGCTTCTTTCATTCGAGATCGCACTGACCGCAACCATAGCTAAAATAAGAGAAACAACCGAAAGTATCAAAGCAATAATCACAAATATCCAAAGCAAATAATCCATAATGCTTATAACCTCATTTGATTAGTGCTTCTTTGCAATAACTGCAAGGGCAACGATAGCCATGATCAAACCAATACCACCCATAGCTGCGCCTACGATAGGAAGAACCTTCGTGAGGGTAGATGCGGTAGCGTCCTGACCGTTGGCACCGGTTGCACCCTGAGGACCCTGTTCACCCTGAGGACCCTGAGGACCCTGAGGACCTACTACGGATTCGATGTGTACAAGACCTGCATTGGTGAGAGCTGCGATTGCTTCTTCTCTCTCCATACCTTCGATGGATGCTTCCAGACCTGCAAGGTAAGCGTTGAATTCATCCTTGTTCCAGATGCCGTAAGGATTTTCTGCCGTAACGGTGTCATCGTAGATGCTATTGGAAAGAAGGTGCGTAGGAACTGCGTACAATTCTCCGTCTACAACGATTCTTACGGTAACGAGCTTTCTGACGCCGCCCATATAGGTGATCCATTCTTCAGCAATGCCGTCGCCATTGGTATCTTCGAGCTGTTCATTGACAACTACCGTGTAGTATACAGCTTTCAAAGTGATAACGCTGTTTACTGCATCGAAGTCAACGCGATCGTTTTCATAAGTAACGTCATTACCTACAACGCCTGCTACGGTGCCGTTGAATGCGTTTACATCCAGAACGTGTGCGTAAACGGTGTTGGTATCCTTATCTGCGGTAGTGAAATGATAGGAATCGTCATAGCTGTAGTTACCGATAGTTACCGTGACGGGATACTGATCTACCACTGCATCCGTCAAGATAACTCTTGCGATTCTTTCATCGTTGAAAGAGAAGCGGATTCTGATTTCATACATCTTGGCAACCTGCGTAGCCGTGAAGTAGATATCCTGTGCAGGCATCGTGATTACATTGCCGTTAGCGTCTACGACGTTGTTATTACCCTGCGTTACGGTATTGCCGTTTTCATCAACAACTTCTACCGTATGACCGGGAGCTACCGTCAAGGTGCTACCGTTCAAGTCTGCCATAGCGAAGAAGTCTACGACGTCATCCTCAAAGGTAACGGTATAGATCAACGTGTCAGCACCCATGTAAACCGTTACGGTGTAATCCTTTCTCAAAACTTCGATGACGATCTGCTTAGCGTAGATCGTTCCGTTTTCTTCTCTTTCAGCTTCTGCCTTATAGGAAACCGTACCTTCTTCTACGGTGTGACCTTCGGGAAGGTTGTAAGAGCAAGCCTTGCCGTTTTCATCGGTGAAGTTGATGACAGCGGGATCGGAGCTTTCATCCAAAACAACCGTATAGTTGAACGTGGTATCGGTATAAATCGTGAAGGTGTCGTCGGAGATAACGTAGCTCGTTGCGCTTTCGCCGCCTTCAGCACTGTCGTCACGGTTGTAAACGTTTACAACTACTTCATACCGGATTTCCAAAGCGGTCCAGTGTGCGTACAAAGTAACGTCTGCCGTTTCCTGCATTACGGTTGCGGAAGTGATTGCATTGGCAGGATCGGAAACATCTGCGCCTTCCTTGAACCAACCTACGAAGGTATAGCCAAGCTTGGTGGGGTTAGCGATATCTACGGTAACGTCTTCATCGTTTACATAGGTGAATACGTAAGGAGCATCGTAAGTCTGCGTAATCGTGCCGTAGTTGATTACGTTATAGTTGGTGGTTGCATCCTGATAATCGATGAACGTAGCTTCGATCGTGTTTGCGGTCCATACTGCGTAAACGTTTGTATCGCCTTCAATGAGAATTTCAGTCAATACGTCCGCTACGGTAGCGCCGTTGGTCAAAGCCCAGCCCTCGAAAGTGTAACCGGTCTTTGTAGGTTCGGAGCTTACTTCATCCAACAAGGAAACCACGTAATATTTATGAGATACCGTTTCGCTGTCAGCATACCAATCAGAATTGGGAGCGTTGAAAGTTAAACCATAAACAGCTCTCATATAGTAAACTTTGAGAACGGTAGAACCGTCGCCGTTTACGTTGTAAGAAAGAACGTTATTCGTGTTGTATTCATCAAATACGTGACCTACGCCTGCATCTGCAAGATAGGTTGCGGGATCTACCGTTGCAGTCGTATCGGTGATAGCGGTAAGCGTGTACGTATTATCAGGCGTTTCGGGATAAGTATCCGTTTCAGAATTTTCGTTTACGGAAACGTAAATTTCAACGACGTAATTTACTTCTACAGCATTCCAGTTTGCGGTAAGCGTTACGGTACCTGCGATAAATTCCGCAACTACGGTTACGTTGTCTTCCGTAGAACCGTCTGCATAGGTTGCCGTCCAACCGGTGAATTCGTAACCGGCTCTTGCAACGTTTGCTGCGGTGGGAAGCGCTACCGTAGATTCTGCGTAACCGCCGTTTGCTACTGCATAATTACCATAAGTATACGTAGAAGGAGCAACGTATTCTTCTGCCCATGCGCCGTTTGCCAGATCGTAGTTGATTGCATAAGCGGTAGGTACAAGATCAGGCGTTTCTACGTTGTGGAACCAGATACCGGAGAAGTTATCATTATATTTGACAACAGGATTGTCTTCGCTATCCAGATATGTATAACCTGCATGATTTACATACAATTCTGCGTTCTGCGTGCTGGTATAGTTTGCAAGCGCATCGGTAAGATATGCACCTGTTTCTACCAACTTGCAGTCTGCGCCGTTGCCGAGGTAAGCACGAACGTCTACGTTCGCTACGTTACCGGAGAAGCTTGCGCCGTAGGGCTTGGAATCGGTATCACCGGGATAGTTCAAGCCGTAGAAGCTGTTTCTGATGACAGCCGCTCTGCCGTCCAATTCGAATGCAATGTGGCCGACCAACGTACCGTATTCAACCGTACCGATGGATGCTCCGTCTGCATATACATTACCCTGTGCGTAGCTGTTTTCGATAACGGTAGACAGCTGTTCATGACCTACAAGGCCGCCTGCGTGCTGACCGTAACTGGTAACGGCAACTCTGGTTGCGTAGCTGTTTGCAACGACGGAACGCTGCAGATCGCCGTTTACGTCCGTACCGAAAATGATTTCACCGACGAGACCGCCCACGCCGCCGAAGCTGTCGACACCGATCAGCTGTACGCTCAGGTTAGGGTTATCGGAATAGCAACGGTTGATGGTAGATGCACTCGCATAACCTACAAGGCCGCCAACGAATACGTCCGTACCGCCTACGGCTACATAGGCTGCGGTTACGTTTTCAACGCCCAATCTTTCAATCGTAGCGCCGCTCGTGTAACCGAACAGACCGTTTGCCTTGTATGCAGCGTCCAACTGAATGTTTTTAACTGCATGGAAAGCACCGTCAAAATGTCCTTTGAAAGGCTGGGTTTCGCCAATACCCATGGGAATCCACGATTCATTTCCCCAATCGATGTCTTCCGTCAGAACGTAATATGCGCTTGCAGCTCCGTCTTCATCGGCATTGATCATCCGCACAGCTTCTTCAAGCTGGGCAGCCGTTCCGATGAGATACGGATCTTCCGCCGTGCCTGCGCCATCGAGAGCATAAGAATTTAAGCCTCTGATGCCAAGTACGGAAACAGCAAGAGCAAATACCATAATGACAGACATCATCGTAAGCAATAAACGTTTGAATGTTTTAGTCATATGTTATATATGCCTCCTGATTTATAATACTTTTCTTTTATTATATCATCAAAAAAGAAATAAATCAATCACTTTTCAGAAAAATTTTCCTGTTTTTCAATCAAATTTATTTCCATTTTTTACTTGATTTTTCAAATTATGTCTAACCCGATTGTTGATATAACTTTGCGAGTCCGCCTTCGGAAGTTTCCCGATAATCTTTCTTTAAATCTCTGCCCGTTTCGTACATGGTACGGATGACCGTATCCAGGGAAACTTTGCGGGAATAAGTTAAAAAATCCGCCAAAGATACCGCGTCGATGGCGCGCATCGCCCCGACGGCGTTCCGCTCGATACAGGGAATCTGCACCAGTCCGCATACGGGGTCGCAGGTCAGCCCCAGGTGATGTTCGATGGCAACTTCCGCCGCATACTCTATCTGGTCGATATCCAGCTCGAAAAGTTCCCCCAAGGCTGCCGCCGCCATAGCGCAGGCAGAGCCGATTTCCGCCTGACAGCCGCACTCCGCGCCGCTGATGGACGCGTTCCGCTTGATGAGATTGCCGACGAGCCCGCCCGTCGCCAACGCTTCCACGATTTTGGAATCGGGTAAGGAATGCTTCTTTTGCATATAATACAGTACCGCCGGCAAAACGCCGCACGAACCGCAGGTAGGAGCGGTTACGACCGTTCCGCCCGAAGCATTTTCTTCACTGACGGCAAAGGCGTAGGCGCAGACCAATCGGTTCTGCCTCGTCTCCGCAGATTCGTCTATGCGGTGTTGCCTGTAAAGATACATCGCCTTGCGGTCCACTTCCAGTCCTCCGGGGAGTTTCCCGCCCTTGGCAAGGCCCTGCCGGATGGAGTTTTGCATCTGCCGCCAGACTTTGGCAAGATATTCGTAAATGCCGTCGCCTTCTCTCTTTTTTACGTAGTCGCAAAGGCGGATATCCTTTTCCCTGCAGTAATCCCGGATGGCGGCGAAGGAATCGTGCGGGTAGACTTCCTGCGGCGCGATTTCCGCTCTGCCTTCCACGAGGATGGTGCCGCCGCCCACGCTGTAAACCCGCATACGCGAAAGCTCATTGCCGTTTTTATAGGCAAAAAAGTCCATCGTGTTGGGATGCGGCGATTCCGTAACGGTATCGAATACGATTTCCGTCCGTATGGAAAGCGTTTCCCGAATAATTTTATCCGTACCGTGCCCTGCCCCCGTTTTGGCGAGCGAGCCGTACAGAATCACCTTGAAAAAATCCGCTTCCTTATTCTCTTCCCGAAAGAGTCTGCTTGCCTTTTCCGGCCCCATGGTGTGAGACGAGGAAGGGCCCCTTCCTATTTTATACAATTCACGCAAAGATTGCACTCCGAATCCTCCCGAAAATACACTGCGCAGGCAAAATTATCCGAAAAGTTTTTTCTGTAATCCGCTGAAAATCAGTTCAGAATATCCGTATTTCCGAAAGAAATGCCCCAATTACCGCCGTTGTTCCGCTTTATCGGTTGCCCCGGAAAGGTAACCGGCAACATGAGCGAAGGATACTGATAGGAAGTAGCCGTAAGATTGACGACCGCCGTGCGCAGATAAGGATACAGCAAAGGCACCGTTTCCTGTACGAAGCGATCCATATCGGACGAAGATACGTCCTGACATTCAAATACGCCGACGACCCGAACGAAAAAGTTAAAGGGCTTGGGTTCCTTTTCGGTAGAAGCGAGCTTGGCTTCCAAAATAACACTCTTGATTTTGGCGTTGTCGGGGAGCGACTGTACGTGGCTCACAAATTGCGGCATCATCTGGATCTTCGTATTCGGTTCGATGCGAACGTTATTCATCTTAAAATGCAGTTCGTCTACTCCGACGTTTCTCAAAGTATAATTCATTGTTTTTTACCTCATTTTGATTTTAAACCCATTATAACCCATTCTTATGCCTTTGTCAACGGGAAAAAGTTCGGAAAAAAAGATTGCAACGTTTATTTTTTATGTTATAATATTTAAAAAGTACGCATTCTGCTTGCATTCATCCGATCAGAAAAACGGCATATTTCATTGTTTTTATAAAAGGAGTCGATTCTATGGAACAAACAACATCCACAAACATTTCTTTCCGTGGTCCGGGCGGATTCGGCGGTCCCGGACGCGGTCCGGGCGGATTCGGCGGTCCCGGTCGTGGTCCCGGCGGATTCGGCGGTCCGGGGCGCGGTCCCGGCGGATTCGGCGGTCCCGGTCGTGGTCCGGGTCGTGGTCCGGGTCGTGGTCCCGGCGGATTCGGACCCGGTCCCAGACCTCCTATGGGCGGCGGCTGGGGATGGAGACCGAGACGTCCGCCCCGCCCTTACAGACCCTGCTGCGGTTGCTACGTTGCAACGGCGGTTTACGGGGATTACGATTGCCCCGAAGTGTGGGTTTTACGCAGGTATCGGGATTGCAAGCTGGAAACGACCTTTTTCGGCAGGCTGTTCGTAACCATTTATTATAAACTGAGCCCGATCGCCGTCAAGCTCTTCGGCAGAAAGAAGTGGTTCAACCGCCTCTGCCGCAGGATTCTGGACCGAAAGGTGGCAAAACTGCGGGCAAAGGGCTATAACGACACGCCTTATTACGATTATCAGAATTAAACGTTCCGAACGCCGCATTTCTTTTTGGAAATGCGGCGTTTTTTATTATGCGGGTTTAGTCTCTGTTTTCGATTTTGGAAAGGAGCATTGCCTTAAAATCGGCAAGCGTCATCGTTTCGGAAGTTTCGGTATCGCGGTTGCGGACGGAAATTTCGCCCGTTTCCATTTCCTTTTGCCCGATGATCAGCATATAGGGCGCACGGTCGATCATTCTTGCAGAACGAATCTTATAGCCGATCGTCTCGTTGTTGTCGTCCAGTTCGCTGCGGATGCCTGCGGCAAACAACTCGTCCTGAATGGTGCGTGCATAATCGAGGCTCTTTTCCGATACGGGCAGCACCTTGACCTGCACGGGAGCGAGCCATACGGGGAACTTACCCTTGGATTCTTCGATCATGTATGCCATGAACCGATCGAGCGAACCTAAAATGGCACGGTGGAGAACGACGGGCGTTTTGTTCGTGCCGTCCTTATCCACGTAAGTGAGATGGAAGCGGGCAGGCAGACAGAAGTCCAGCTGGCAGGTGGAAAGCGTATACTCCGCACCGACTGCCGGGCGAACGTTTACGTCCAGTTTGGGGCCGTAGAAAGCGGCTTCGCCGATTTCTTCCGTAAACTCGATGCCGAGTTCGTTCAGTACGTCTCTGAGCGCAGTTTCCGCCCTGTTCCACATTTCGTCGTCCTGATGATACTTCACGGTATCCTTCGGGTCGCGCAGGGAAAGTACGCAACGGTAATCGGTGATATGGAAATCCTTATACACGGTAAAGATCAGATCGACTACGGACGCAATTTCATCCTTGATCTGTTCGGGCGTAACGAAGAGGTGCGCGTCGTTCTGGCAGAAGTGGCGACCTCTCTCGATGCCTTTCAGCGTGCCGCTGGCTTCAAAGCGGAAGTCGTGTGCGATTTCCCCGATGCGGATGGGCAGATCCCGATAGGAACGGGGGCGGTTTGCGTAGATCATCATATGATGCGGGCAGTTCATGGGGCGAAGCACGAAGGATTCGCCTTCCACTTCCATGGCGGGGAACATATTGTCCTTATAATGGTCCCAATGGCCCGAAGTCTTATAAAGATCGACCGTGCCGACGCAAGGCGTCATGACGTGGCGGTAACCGAGCTTGCGCTCCTTTTCCTTGATGTAATTTTCGAGTTCCTGCCAGATGGTGTAGCCTTTGGGCAGGAACATGGGGAGGCCTCTGCCGATGAGGTTATCGGTCATAAAGAGGTTCATTTCCTTGCCGATCTTTCTGTGGTCTCTGCGTTCCGCTTCTTCCTGCTGTTTCACGTACTCGTCCAGCTCCGCCTGGGAACGGAAAGCAACGCCGTTGATACGGGTGAGCATCTTGTTGTTCTTATCGTTTTTCCAATACGCGCCGGACTGCTGCGTAAGCTTGAACGCCTTTAAAGCCTTGGTATAGGTAAGGTGAGGCCCCACGCACATATCGATATATTCGCCCTGCCGATAGAAGCTGATGACGGCGTCTTCGTCGAGGTCCCCGATGTGTTCCACTTTATATTTTTCCTTTCTTTCTTCCATGAGGCGGATCGCTTCTTCTCTCGGAAGGATAAAAGGCTTGACAGGCAGATTTTCCTTGACGATCTTGCGCATTTCGTTTTCTATTTTCTGCAAATCCTCGTCCGTGAGTTTTTTATCGCCGAGATCCACGTCGTAGAAGAACCCCTTTTCCGTAGCGGGTCCGTAACCGAAATCGGCTTCGGGATAGAGCCGCTTGATAGCCTGCGCCATGATATGCGCAGCGGTGTGACGGAGGACGTGCAGTTCCTCGTCAGCCGGACAATCTGCAACGGTCCCATCTTTATAAATAATTTTCATACTAAAAATCTCCTGACCCTTTCGGGCAATCTATACGGAGTCAGATTCGCCGAAGCATACCCCGTACCGTTTCAGTATAGTATAATCATTCTTTTTTGTCAACTAAAAACCCGCTTTTTTGCCGTTTTGGCTTTATTTTATTTCCTTTCTCCCTTAAAATATTTTCCCCTCCAAAATTTTCTAAACTTCTATTGACAAAATTTGTAACCGTGCTATAATGAAGGTATCTATATTTTTATTTTCTGAAAGGAGAAAAGAATGAAAAAGTTTATCGCTTTGATTCTGTCGCTTCTCATGTGCGTCAGTTTACTGACGGGCATTGCCGCTTGCGACAACAATCCCCCGAAAGATTCCTCGTCCGCTTCGCAATCTACGCAGCAATCCGAAAGCTCCAAGGAATCTTCTTCCGAATCCGCTTCTTCGGAAGACTCTACCACCTCTTCGGAAGACTCCACCGTTTCTTCGGAAGACTCTACCACCTCTTCGGAAGATTCCACCGTTTCTTCCGAAAGCAGCGACGATCCTGCTCCCGAACCCGAGCCCGAAGCTGAAATCGTAGGCGCAAAGGATTGCTCCAGCGCATTCGGCGCGGAAACGAGCACGATGCTGACGCTGGACGGCGACGGCTTGATCACTTTCCTGTTCACCAACCACAACAGCGGTTCCGGCTCGAACTGGGAAAACTTCATCATCTACTGCACCAACGGCGTAAAAGCAGGCGAACCCGGCTACGTAGAGGACATGATCATCCGTGCGGACAATTTTGCATGGAGAGGGGAATTTAACAACAACTCCCAGAACAACCCCGACCTGATTGCGCTTTCCTGCGATTGGAACTGGGATAACTACGTTTCCATGATGAACGGCGCAGCGGTGTGCGTACTGATCAACCGCGAAGGCTCCGAAATCTCCATGAAGGCGGAAATTTTAGCCGCAGACGGAACTTACGCATTGTATACCGCTACTTATACCTCCATCGTGGAAGGCACCTTCGGCGTATACCTCACCACCGAACACGCCTGGCTGGAAATCGAATTGAAATCCGTAACCAGCGTTGATATCCCGGAACCGGAGCCTGAGCCCACCGTAGTGGGAGCGACGGACTTCTCCACGCCCTTCTTCGGCGCAAGAACGGATATGCTCACCGTAAACGTAGGGGAAATGGCTACGTTCGCCTTCGTCAACCACAGCGACAAGGCAGCGAACTGGCACAACTTCCTTGCCGTTATCACCAACAACAAGGTACTCGGCGACGAGGGCTATTCCGAGCATATGGTCGTTCGCCCGGACAGATTCGCCTGGAACGCTTCCGGCAACTCCGCCGATAACCCCGATCTGATTGCATTTACCGGCGAATGGAACTGGGATACGTTCCTAGACGAAATGGACGGCGCCATGGTTGCCGTTGCCGTCGTTCGGACGGAAACGCAGGTATCGGTCGTCATGTCCGTCTATCCCGCCAACGCTACGGAAACTACCGAAGCCATTATCTATTCGGCTACTTTTGCCGTTGCCGCAACGGAAGAAGTCGGCGTGTTCCTCACCGTGGAAAATGCTTATCTGGACGTATACATGATGGAAGTCATGCCGATTGAATCCATGCCCGAGTAATCAATCTGCATCCGTTCCGAACCTTAAAAACGGAAGGGAGTCTGCTCCGTAAAGAGCAGACTCCCTCTATTATTGATAAAAATTTTTAAATTTTGATAGATTTTTGCACTTTACCCCTTGAAATGAAGCATTTTCTATGGTATAATGTACTTATCCGAAACATCATAAATCTATCACAGGGGGATTTTTTCTCATGTCCTTAAAGATCACAAAAGACTTCGCAGGCGTCGTATTCACTCCCAGAAAGGAAGAGGTGTATCCCGGCGCAGGCGTACTGTACCCTCGGGTAATCGAACTGCACCATGCCGGGGAAGAAAACGGCACGTTGCTTGCAACGTTCGATCATTCCACGGTCAAAGAACCGCCCGTATCTCCCATTATGAAGAGTACCGACGGCGGCAAAACGTGGACGCGTCTGGGCGAAGTGGCAGACACCAAAAACGGTTGGGGCATCCGCTTCCAGCCCGTATTGTTCGAACTGCCGCAGCAGTGCGGCGACCTTCCCGCAGGAACGATTCTGTTCTCCGGCAACGCCGTACCTTTGCAGGCCTTCGCACCCGATAATCCGCCCGATTTTATCGGTACCGAATTGCAGCTGTACATAAGCCGCGACCACGGCAAAACGTGGGAATACCGCTCCTCCTTTGCATACGGCGGCGTACCCAAAGAGTACAACTTTGACTGCCTCGGCCCCGTTTGGGAACCGTTCATCTACCTCAATGCGCGCGGCGAAATCACCATCGTGTTTACCGATGAAAAGCCGCACACGGACAGAGCGCTCAACCAGTGCCTTGCCGTCATCGCATCCAAAGACGGCGGTCTTACGTGGGGCGAACCCGAACTCATCGTTGCCATTCCCGACGGCATCCGCCGCCCCGGCATGGCGATCGTAACCAAACTGCCCAACGGCAAGTACTTCATGGCGTACGAAGTGGTAAACGACTCCTGGCAGGGCATCTACTATAAATTCTCCGACGACGGCATGAATTACGGCGACCCTGCCGATAAGGGCATCCGTGCGGAAACCAAGGACGGACACTTCCTCGGCAATATGCCCTACTGCGTATGGACGAGCCACGGCGGTCCCAACGGTACCATCATTTTAAGCGGCCACCACGACGGTCAGGTCGGTCATCCCGACGGCGGCTGGACGGGTATGCGCGATCCCGGTATGTTCCTCGTCAACTATAACTTAGGCGAAGGACCTTGGGAGGAAATCCCCATGCTCGTTTCCTACGATTCGAGAATGTTGCAGGCAGGCTGGAGTATGGGTATGGCAGTCATCGAAAACGACACCAAGCTCATTCAGCTTGCGCCCGTACAGATGGATCCTGCCCTCCTGCAGATCGCTTACGGTCTGGCAACTTTGGAAACCGTAGAAGACTGATTGCGGCTTTCCGCCATAGAGCGGAAACTCAGATAAACTGAACCTGATTTACCCGCCCGTGCAAGCACGGGCGGGTTATTCCTTGGTCGGATAAAAAATATAGAAAACTCCCTGCAATCATTTGACAAGCCTTGGAGGATAAGCTATAATGAAAGTATCAAATTGAATATCCGCCGGGGGTGCACCGAAATTTTCGGTTGCTGAGATCATACCCTTTGAATCGGCAGGGTAATACCTGAGCGACAGAGCATATCCAAATCGAGTTTTTCTCCGTGCGTATTTTTTGTATGCACGGATTTTTTTGCTTTTCGGCGGAAAAGGAGTTTTTATGTTCAACAATCTTTTATCCACCCTCATTGACTGGACGCAGTACCCGGACAACCCCGCTAAGGCTCTGGGTAAGGAAATCAGTGCAATGGCAGACCTGTTTGTGCGGGTCGCTATGTATGCAACGCTCGCTTTGGCAGCGCTTGTGGTACTCTTCGGCGTACTCGTCTTCGTGCGCAACCGGGAAAAGTTCTCCGCTTACTGCAAAAAAGTCGGGCTGCTTTCCATCGGTTACTTCGTCGGTCTTGCAGTCGCAATGCTCTTTATCTCCTTCTATAAGATGTACGTCAAGGACTACTTCGTTGCGGACGTATTCGTTCCCACCGCAGTATTGCTCGGCGTTGCGATCGTCGGCATTATCGCCGTTTTCGTATGCCTGACGGGCAACTGGAAGAAGGCGCTCAAAGTCGTTGCTCCCGTTTGCGGCGTACTGCTTGTCGGCGCGCTCATCTACGCTTTCGTCGCTTTGAATAACTATTTCAACGCCAAGATTAAAGACGACGGCTACTATGAAGGCTACGAAGGCAACGGCATCACTTCCTTCGTCGGCGGTTGGCAGATGTGGGTATGCTCTGCGGTTTTGGTTGCCGCTATCTGCGTGCTTGCATATTTCACCGACAGAAAGAATAAGTTCGTATTCGATACCCGTTCCATTGCATTCGCTTCCGTATGCATCGCCATGAGCTTTGCGCTTTCCTACATCAAGATCTGGGAAATGCCGCAGGGCGGATCCGTTACGCTGGCTTCCCTGCTTCCCCTCATGCTGTACTCCTATATGTACGGCCCCAAAAAGGGTATCTTTGCAGGCTTCATCTACGGCATTCTGCAAGCCGTACAGGATCCTTGGATTCTGCACCCGGCACAGTTCCTTCTGGACTACCCCGTAGCGTTCGCCGCAATCGGTCTTGCCGGTATCTTTGCAAACCTCAAAGCATTCGCTAAAATGCCGCAGGTATCCTTCGGTCTCGGCGCAATCGTAGCCGGTGCATTCCGTTACCTTTCCCACTTCCTTTCCGGTGTGTTCGCATTCAGCGCATACGCCATCGACGCAGGCGCAACCAACCTCTACGTTTACAGCCTTGCTTACAACTCCTTCGTCTTCGTCGATCTCGCTCTGGTAATCGTCGTCGGCGTGCTCGCCCTTTCTTCCAAGGCACTCGTTGCCGCTTTGAATAAGCGTTCCGCCGCTCCCGTAGTCGAACCCCTCACCGAAAACGAGGAAGAATAATTCCGCTTTTACCGTAAAATCTTCCATAATGAAAAAGGGAGCCGCCCGAAGCAAAACTTGCTTCGGGCGGCTCTTTTAAAATTCGGTTTTTTACGATTCAATATACTCTTGCAAAATTCGGTCTTTTCAGATCAATATGCTCTTGCAAAATTCGGTCTTTTCAGATCAATATGCTCTTGCAAAGATGACGACGTGTTCCGCCTTTTCGCCGCAAACGACGCATTTTTCCGCCGTTTCGCCTTCCGCATACACTCTTGCGGTCGCCTGCGCAAATTCCTTGACTCTGTCTTCGCAAGCTCTGCAACCGCACCAGCCTGCCTTGACAAAGTTGCCGCCTTCCACGCCTGCCAGCAATTCGTCCAAGTTCTGCGCATAGACGATACGGGAATCTCTTCTCTTTCTCGAAGCTTCCAGCATATCCTTCTGTACGGTCGCAAGCAGATCTAAAACCGTCGTTTCCGCCGTTGCGATCTCCGCCGCAGCCTTTTCCGACGTATCTCTGCGCACCACGGTCATCTTGCCTTCCGCAAGGTCTCTCGGTCCGATTTCGATGCGGAGCGGCACGCCCTTCATTTCATATTCGTTGAACTTCCAGCCGGGGGACTGTTCGCTCTTATCCGCAAGCACGCGCACGCCTGCCTTCTTCAAACGGTCGTACATTTCGTCCACCGCTTCGAGTACGCCGGGCTTTTTTGCCGCAATGGGGATGATGACCGCCTGAATCGGCGCAACTACGGGCGGCAGAATCAAGCCCCGATTATCGCCGTGCGCCATGATCAGCGCACCGATCAGACGGGTGGATACACCCCAGCTCGTCGTATAGGCGGTCTTTAAAGTATTGTCCTTATCCAAAAACTGAATATTGAAAGCCTTTGCAAAGTTCTGCCCGAGGTAGTGGGAAGTACCCGCCTGCAGAGACTTGCCGTCCAGCATCATCGCTTCCATGCCGTAGGTTGCAACCGCACCGGCAAACTTTTCCTTTTCCGTTTTCTGACCGCAAATGACGGGAATGGCAAGGCAGTTTTCCGCAAACTCCTTGTATACGCCCAGCATCTTCATCGTTTCTTCCCGGGCTTCCTCTTCCGTAGCGTGTACGGTATGGCCTTCCTGCCAAAGGAACTCGGAAGTACGCAAAAAGGGACGGGTCGTCTTTTCCCAACGCATGACGTTTGCCCACTGGTTCATCATGACGGGCAGATCCCGATAGGACTGAATCCACTTGGAATACATGGTCCCGATGATCGTTTCCGAAGTGGGACGGATGGCGAGCGGCTCGGCAAGCTCCTCTCCGCCGGCGTGGGTTACCACGGCGACTTCCGGGGCAAAGCCTTCCACGTGTTCCGCTTCCTTGGTGAAGTAGCTCATGGGGATCAACAGCGGGAAGTAAGCATTTTCATGCCCCGTCTCTTTAAAACGCTTGTCCAGCTCTCTTTGAATATTTTCCCAGATGGCATAGCCGTAAGGGCGAATGACCATGGTGCCCTTTACGGGTCCGTAATCCACGAGTTTCGTCTTTAAAACGACGTCCGTATACCACTGCGGAAAGTCCTTTTCTATGTCTGCGATTTGCGATACGAATTGATTCTCTTTAGCCATAAATGTTTCTCCAAATCAAATTTCCCTTTCATTATAACATATACGGGAAATTTGCGTAAAGCATTTTATTGTGAATTTTCGGAAAAATCTCTTTCTTTTTCCTCCGCGCACGGCAAAACCTCCCTTTGCCTGTGCAAGGAGGCAAAAGCCTTGCCGAACACTGCGGAGAGCGGAAAAAACAGCGTGGGCACCGTTACCGCCGTACATACCGTCTGCGTAGCCATAAACGGCAGGGAAGAGATAAAGTACGCCTTGGTTGCCCTCACGGAATAGTTGTACCAGAGCGGCGTAAGCACGTCGTCCAGCAACGTAAAGCAAGCCGTACATAGCACGGCAACGACCGTCAGCAAGCAAAGCTTGGGCAAAAACCGCCAGCTTGCCGACCTGCTTTTTCCGAGCAGACCGAAGGTCAGGGCGAAGAGATTATAATACACAAGATAGAGTACCACCACTTCCGCAGAAAAGGCGTACAGGAAATTGCGCAAAAGCGAAAAGGCGGTGGCTACGAGCATACCCCGCTTTGCGCCGAACACGAACGACCACGCAAGCAACAGTACCGTTACCACTTCCACCCCGCCGACAAAAGAAAGCACGTATTGCCCCCCGATGAGCAGAGCCGTCATCAGGGAGCAATACGCCACGTCCTTAGCCGTTCGCACGCTTGGATTATGCATAACTATAAGTCGTATAGGCGATTACGTAGGTATATCCCTGTACGACGGGCATGGCGCTCACGCCGTATCCGCAGGCACAATAGGTAACCCCGCCGTATTCATACGTGCCGTAGTCCGCCAGCGCATAGTCTACGCCGTTATAGGAATACAGGTTGGTATAAAAAGCCCAGTACTGCATGGAAGTATCGCCGTAGGCTTCCGCTTTGCCGTTGACGGCGGTAACGTAATACCCGTAGTCACCCGTGTAGCCGTCGTAGGTGAGCAGGGCCTTTTCCTGCAAGCCGCCCAGATAATCGATCAGCATGGTCTTTTCCCCGATGGGCATGACGTCGCTCGTCGCAGTAAAGACGACGGTGTTTTCGTCCACGAACACGATGCCGTTTTCGGGAATGTGCTCTTCGGGGGAAGAGGTGGGCGGCGTGTTATCTTCGCCGCAAGCCGTCATCATAAAGAGGCACACAAGGCATAAAAGCCATACGGGGGTAATCAGAAATTTTTTCATAACGGTATTTCTCCTTGGAAAAAAGTTTATTCCGCAAGCCGCCTCGGATTGCAAAATGCAACCTGATCAAGCGGCTTTCGTTTCCTTCTTTTTGACTTCCCTTCACAACAAAAAACGCAAAACTCGCAGGAGAGAACGAATTTTGCGCACGACAAAACAAAAGAGAAATGCTTCTCTTTTGCAAAGCAACCGAGCAAGAGAGAACTTTCGCTCCCTCTCCGCCGCATCGCTTTTTTCTATCAGCCGCAACTTCCGCACTCCCACAGAAGAACTTCGGTTATATCCTATCGGCAGGTCTTCTGACTCTCTACCCCATACGCCTCTATGCCTTCTCGCCCGAAGGCAATGCCATAGAAACGAGGTATTGACAGCAGTGGGTGCTGTGCGGTTTCCGACCGACTTCCCTTTTGATCCCGAACCGAACGAACGGGAACCGATAAAACGTTGTAATTATTATTTATTGAATTTACAGTTGTATTGACAGATTATAAATACCGGGCTCGGCGTTTATAACCGAAAATGAAACAAACCGACTTATTTTATGACGCACTTATCGCGCGTTTCGGTGGAAATGAAGCCGAAAGCAACGGCGTCCGGGCCGACGTGCGAACCGATGACGGGCCCCATAATGCAGATTTCTGGCTCGAAGCCGAACGTATCGGCAAAGAGCTTTGCAAGCTCCTTCGCCTTTTCCTCCGCTCCCGTATGTACGACTACCGCCTTTTTCAGTTCCATGTCGGGCGGAACGAGCTTTGCCGCTTCCATACAGCCGCTCATCGCCTTCTTCATGCCGCGGAACTTTGCCGCATTGACGAGCTTTCCGTCGTTATCGAAATAGAGCACGGGCTTAAAATTGAGCATACCGCCGACGACCGCCGTCGTTTTGGAAACTCTGCCGCCTCTTTGCAAATAACTTAAAGAGTCAACCATGATGAAGTGCTGAATCCTCGTGCGGATTCCCGTAATATATTCGTACGTTTCCGCCGCGGTTTTACCGGCATCCCGCCATTCCATCGCCATTTTTACGAGCATCCCCTGCCCGATCGTCGCCGTGAGGGAATCGACCGCATAGAGGTTGAAGTCGGGATACTGCTCTTTGACCTTGGCGCCTGCGTCCCGGGCAAGTTCCACGGTAGAAGCGAGTCCGCTGGAAATGGTAAAGTGCAGCACGTCCTTTACGCCGGCTTGCGCCATTTTGGTAAAGTGCTCCATGTGCGCTTCGTAATTGAGTTTGGAAGTTCTGGCATATCCGCCCTTGCGCAATTCATCGTAGAATGCGGTGTATTGTGCGTAATCCGTAAAGCAATCCAGATGTTCCGTAATGTTTCCGTTCTTTTCTATGGTAAACGTGAGCGGAGCAAACTGAATATCATGTTCCCGTACAAAACTCTGATAGAGGTCGCACGTAGAATCGGTTGAAAGCGTAAATTTGTATTCCATATTTTTTCCACCTATTATATATTTATCTTCCCGAATCGGGAATATCCAAACAACTTTATTTTTTCTTTGCTTTATCTTTCTTTTTTCGGAATTTTCCCCGTTTTTACGTCCTTTCCGATCAAACGGTTCCGTTCTTTTCCCTATGTATTCTTTCGAGGGCGGCTTTCGATTTACCGTCCCCCCTTTCCGCGGCTTTCTGATACCATTGCTCCGCCTGCTCCGGGTTGACGGGCACTCCCCAGCCCTTTTCGTAACAAAAACCTAAGTTATACTGTGCCCGTTCGTTGCCCTGCGCCGCCGAACGGCGGAACAGGCGCAACGCTTCGTCGTAATTCTGTTCCGAACCGTAGCCGAACTCGTAGCATACCCCCAGGCTGCACTGTGCGTCTGCGTTGCCCTGATCGGCGGCAAGTTTGTACCACCCCATCGCCTTTTGCATATTGCCGGGCACGCCTTTGCCCTCCGCATAACAGCAACCCAACCGATATTGCGCAGGCGAATAACCGCTTTCGGCGGCGCTCGTATACAGTTTTATTGCTTCCACAACGGAATGTTCGGTCTTTCGCACGCCGCCTTCGCCCGCCTCATAGCAAACGGCAAGGTTATACTGTGCCGGGGCGATCTTCATTTCCGACGCCCGTCTCCATAGTTCCATCGCCTTTTCGCAGTCCCGATCCACGCCCAGACCGTTAAAATAGAGCACCCCCTGATAGAACATGGCGGCGCCGGAGCCCTGCTCGGAAGCCTGCCCCAGCCAATAGGACGCCTCCCCGAAATTCTGTTGCACGCCCATACCGCAAAGGTAGCATATCCCCACGTTATAAACTGCGTCCAAATCCCCCTGCGCCGCCGCTTCCCGAAAGAGCTTTAACGCATCCGCCGGATTGTGCCGCAATACTTTAAACTGAATGTAGCATATACCCAAAAGGGTTTTTGCCCTGGCGCTGCCCTTCTCCGCCGCATCCTGCAGGTATTTTTCCGCATCGTCGTATTTCCCTATGTCGTAAAACTTTTCTCCTTTTTCCAATAGGGACTGTATCTCCCCGTTTGCCATATCCGATTATTCTCCCGATATTTCTATATAAAGTTATTTTAGCACAAAGGTTTTCATTCGTCAATACGTTACGTCCGCCTTTTCCCGAAAAAAAAAGTTTTCTTTCCGCAAAAGGCGGAATTTTATCGGCATTCTTTTCCTCCGTTTCCGCATTACGGTAACCGAAACCGATTTTGTCATAAAAAAACGGTAACGCATATTGACATTCCGCCCCCAAAAGGTGTATAATATCGTCGTATCTATCCACCACCGGGAGGCTTATATGAATTCATCCGATTTTAAGAGAAGCGCAGGCGTGCTGATGCACGTATCTTCGCTGCCCAATGCGTACGGCATAGGCAGTCTGGGCAAGGAATCCTATGCCTTTGTGGATTTTTTGGCAAAAGCAGGGTTCCGATACTGGCAGATACTGCCGCTTGTGCAGACGGGATACGGAGATTCTCCTTATCAATCCGTCTCCTGCTCCTCCGGCAATCCGTATTTTATCGACCTTTGCACACTGCATTCCGACGGGCTTCTGACCGATGCGGAGCTTGCCGACGCAAAAATGCCGGGCGGCAAAGTCGATTACGGCTGGCTCTATGCAAAGCGTTACCCGATTTTGCGCAAGGCGTTCTCCCGTTTCGACCGCACCGACGGTGCCTTCCGCACCTTCCTTTCCGAGGGCAAACACGACGATTACGCGGCGTTCATGACCATCAAAACCGCCTTTCACGGCAAGTGCTTTTCCGAATGGGATGAGCCGCTGAAACTCTGCCGAAAAGACGCTGTTTCCGCTTACATAGCCGAACGTCGGGACGAATACGAATTCTGGCAGTTCCTGCAATTTGAATTTTCGAGGCAGTGGCGCGCGCTCAAAGCCTACGCCAACGAAAGGGGCATCTCTATCATCGGCGATATACCGCTGTACGTCGCCTACGACAGCGCAGACGTATGGGCGAACCCCGATTTATTCCTTTTGGACGAAGACCGCAACCCCGTGGAAGTCGCCGGCGTACCGCCCGATTACTTTTCCGCCACGGGTCAGCTGTGGGGGAACCCCCTCTACGACTGGCAAAAACACAGAGCGCAGGATTATCAATGGTGGATAAACCGCATTCGGGAAGCCACGCAGATCTACGACGTGATACGCATAGACCACTTCCGGGGGCTGGACCGCTTTTACGCCGTTCCTGCAACGGAAAGCACGGCTGTGCGGGGAGAATGGAAGGACGGACCCAAATCGGAGCTGTTTGCACGCATAAAAGCGGCTTTGGGCGAACTGCATTTTATTGCGGAAGATCTGGGCACGCTGGACGAAGGCGTTTACCGACTCCTGCGGGAAACGGCTTTCCCCGGCATGAAAGTCCTGCTCTTTGCGTTCGACGGTTCGGACGATAACCCCTATCTGCCCAAAAACATCGGCGAAAACAGCGTCTGCTACACGGGCACGCACGATAACGACACGGTCGTGGGCTACTTGAACGGCTTGTCCGATTGGGACGCGGTTCGCTTTGCGCAAAACGTGGAACGGGCAGTCTACTCCCGCGCCTTGCGCCTGCCCGTATGGGATCGCTCGCAGGTTGCCGACGCGCTGGAAATTCTGGCGCTCGAATGCGATTCCCGACTGGCGGTACTGCCCATGCAGGACGTTCTGCGGCTGGATAATTCCGCGCGCATGAATATTCCGTCCGTTGCAGGCGGCAACTGGAGCTTCCGCTTGCAGGCAATGCCCGAAGACTGCGTAGCAAAGCGTATGCGCACGCTGCTTGCTACCTATAAACGATTATGAATAAACCCGACTACAATCGCCTGATGCGGCAGACGATAGATAACCTTTCCGCCCGCTTCCCCGACCGCAAACCGAGGTTGCTTCTGCATTGCTGTTGCGCCCCCTGCTCCTCGCACTGCCTGCGCATACTGCACGATTTCTTCGATATCACCGTCTATTTTTACAATCCGAACATAGACGAAGCGGAAGAATACGAAAAGCGGAAACAGGAACTCATCCGTTTTATTTCGAGAACGGGGTGGGCAACTTTTACCGATTGCGATTACGATGCGGAAGCTTTCCGCACCGTCGCCCAAGGTCTGGAAGACGCCCCCGAACGGGGCGCAAGGTGCTACCTTTGCTATAACCTGCGCATAGACCGCACGGCGCAGGCGGCAAAAGAGAACGGCTACGACTTTTTTGCCACCACGCTGACTTTGAGTCCGCTCAAAAATACGGAATGGCTCAATACGCTCGGCAAAAAAGCGCAGGAAAAATACGGCGTGGAGTGGCTGTATTCCGACTTCAAAAAGGAAAACGGCTATCTGGATTCCATTCGCCTTTCCGAAGAATACGAACTTTACCGCCAGAACTTCTGCGGCTGTTCCTATTCCAAAAGAAAATAAATCAACCAAAACGGTCGGATGAAAATCCGACCGTTCCTTATGCAATTTTTTCGGGAATAACCGCCCGTTCCGTATGCAACGCTTTGCGGACGACTGCCCGAAGCGGTATCGCCCGCAAATCTTCCCCTGCGGCGCCGTTCTGATTTCAGCGCAAGCCGACTAACTCTTGCATCTGTACAAGCGGAAATGATTCTTTCCGTCTGCGGAAGGATTCATATGGCAATCCACGTATATCTTTTTGTTCGGATTTCTCTCCACCAGAATGCCGAGGACGGTGATGGAAAAAGCCATAAAGGAGCCTTTATCCTCCGTTACCTCAAAACAGAGCGCATATTCCTCTTCGCTGCTTAAATCGGCAAACTCCGCTAAAAAATCTTTCACCCGTTGCCAACCGTGCTTTTCGTAGACGAGTTCATAATCGGGATTGTGCGCATAGTCGGCGGTTCCGACTTCCGTTGCGCTGCCAAGCGCCCCGCCGCTGAGAGTCTCAACCAGCTCGGAAGCGGCATCATTCTGTGCGGAAAGCATATTTTGCAGGCAGACGTCCACGTTTTCCACAATGCGCCCGTACTCCGCATCCGCAATGCCGAATTCCTCTGCGGCGGAATACGCCTGCATGACCTGCTTTACGCTCTCCTTTGTTTCCTGTAATAATTTTTCCATTTGCAGCATTTCAGTCTGATATGACTCACGGATATGGCGGATTTTTTCCAACTTCCTTTCCAGCTCCTCTATTTTTTTGCGGAAAGCGTCGTAAATCGTCCGATTATCCTTGTCAAGAAGAGATTTAATTTCCCCGATCGTAAAACCTGCTTCCTGCAGATTTTTGATTTTCACAAAATCGAAAGCTTGTTCCTCATCGTAATACCGATATCCCGAATATTTATCTACTTTAACCGGTTTCAGCAGATCCATATGGTCGTAATATCGCAAAGTCTGCGGATTGCAGTTGCATAAACGGGAAAATTGCTTGATCGTCATATCTTTTCCTCCTTCTGAACCCATTAAATCATTGCAGTGTACTGCAAAGTCAAGCGATTTTTCGTAGTTTTTTCCTGTTTTTTTAAAAATTTTTCTTACGTCCGCCCTTTTTTTGAAAAGCTATCAAAAACAGGGTTCTGAACAGATTTTCAAAACCCTGTTTTCTTATAGTCCGGATTTCCGCCCTGCGGAAAATTTTTATTTTATCCGACTTTATTCTGCGAGCAACTCGCCCGTAACTTCGCTCTTATCTTTGCCTGCAATCACTTCGCAAGTCAAAGCGGAAGCGTAGAAGCATTCGACGATATGGATAACCGCATTATAGCATATTTTTTTGAAAAATACAAGTTTCTTTGACCGATTCTCTATCCTCTGTTTTT
>CAMAGA010000010.1 GCA_945833955.1 uncultured Clostridia bacterium | reverse complement strand
CTATTTTATTATACCCGTTTTGCAAGCGCTTGTCAATACTTTTTAAAAACGCATTCCCCGAAAAACGCATACAAACGAACGGAAACTGTACGGATAGTACAAAAATATGTACCGTCAATATGTACCGTCCTTTTGGGGCACGCCTGCAACGGGCGGCCGGGGGAACCGCCCTCGGGATAGCGCAATCCTTTTTTTCGATTCAAGCCGCAATCTTTTTTTGATTCAAGCCGCAATCCTTTTTGATTCAAGCCGCAATCCTTTTCGATTCAAGCCGCAATCTTTTTCGATTCAAGCCGCAATCTTTTTTTGATTCAAGCCGCAATCTTTTTTTGATTCAAGCCGCAATCTTTTTTGATTCAAGCCGCAATCTTTTTCGATTCAAGCCGCAATCTTTTTTTGATTCAGCCCGCAATCGTTGCATTTTTTCTCAGTTTCCTTTGCAGGCTTTTGTAAAGCGGTTTAAGAACGCCGTCATCACGCCGCCCCGACCTTGGGGCATGACGGCAACGATCACGTCCGCCACGAGCTCGCCTTCCCGCAGCCTCGTATACAAATTCGCCGCCATCTGCTCCGGGGTGCTGCCCAGATCCAGCACGTTTTTATCGGGCACGAGGGAGGAAAGCCCCTCGCCGAGCAAAAGGTACGCCCTTTCCCCTGCGGCCTGCGCCCGTTCGTACTCCGCCACGGCGGAAGAGAGGTCTTCCGTCAGGAGCGTCCGACAGTACGGGGAATAGTGCTTGTACATCATGCCGGGGGAACGGGGCACGGCTTCGTTGCTTTGGGGCACGTATTCGAGGCACCCCCCGACGGCTTCCGCAATCATCTCCCTCGTGACGAGCCCCGCGCGGAGAACGGTGGGGATTTGCCCCGTGCAGTCCAGCACGGTGCTTTCTATGCCGCCCTCGCTTTTGCCACCGTCCAGAATGAGGGGAATTTTGCCGTTAAAATCCGCAAAGACGTGCTCCGCCGAAACGGGGCTGACGTGCTTGGAAAGGTTTGCGGACGGTGCGGCGATGGGGGCGTTCACGTACCGCAAAAACGCCTGCGCCCCCGGATGGGACGGCACGCGGATTGCAAGCGAATCTAAATCCCGGGAGACGAGCGAGCTTACCTTGCGCTTGCTCGGATACACCATGGTCAGCGGACCGGGCAGGAACTTTTGCCGCAGAATGCGGGTGTAGTCTTGCTTATCCTCTACTAGTTCGGAAATATCGTATTCGGGATGCACGTGCACGATGAGCGGATTGTTGGCAGGTCGTTTCTTGGTTTGAAAAATCAATTCCACGGCGGAATCGTTCCGTGCGTCCGCACCGAGCCCGTAAACCGTCTCCGTGGGGAACGCCACCACGCCGCCGCTTTCTATAATCTCTTTTGCCCGAAAGAGCGAATCCTCGCCGATGGGCGCAATTACCGTTTTCATAGATTAAAAGGATCTCCTTCCGATCGTCGCCTTTGCCCGACGAAGCTCCGCCCGTCCACGAAGGGGGCTTTGGGTTGGGCGGATTTTGCCGTCGATATTATTGATACCGTCCGTAGCCGCCCCTCCATAAGAGAGGCGTCGGGTTGGGCGGATTTTGCCGTCGATATTATTGATACCATCCGTAGCCGCCCGTCCACAAAGGGGGCGTCGGGTTGGGCAGATTTTGCCGTCGATATTATTGATACCGTCCGTAGCCGCCCGTCCACAAAGGGGGCGTCGGGTTGGTTGGGCAACTACCGTTTTATGGGTTAAAAGGGTGCTTCCTCGCCGGAATCGTCCTCTACGGGCGCACCGGAAGACGAGCCGCCTTGGGCGGAAGGCGGGTTGTAGGCGGTTCTGTCTCCGCCGGCGAACTTATCGCCCTCCTCCACGTCCACGAACTTGGTCAGTTCGCCCTTGAAGCGCAGTTTGATGCGGTCGCAACTGCCGTTGCGGTGCTTGGCGATGATGAGTTCCGCATCGCCCTTTTTCACCTTGCCGGAAGCGATGTCCTCCTCCGAAGCACCCACGTCCGGGCGGGAAATGAACATGACGATGTCTGCGTCCTGCTCGATCGCACCCGATTCTCTGAGGTCGGAAAGGCTCGGCTCTTTGGTCTGAATACGACGTAACTGCGAAAGGGCGATCACGGGCACGTTGAGTTCCTTGGCCATAATCTTCAAGTCCCGGGTGATGGAAGAAATTTCCTGCTGACGATTTTCCGCACCGCCCTTATAGGAAGCGGAGGTCATCAACTGAATATAGTCGATCATGACGAGGTCGAGCCCTATCCGGCTCTTCAAACGGCGCAGTTTGGAAAGCATCATGGCGGGGTCGATTTTGGAAGAATCGTCTATATACAGCCGCCCCTCCTGCAAGGCGGTAGCGGCGTGGTGCAGTCGCCCCCAG
The DNA here is from genome assembly GCA_945833955.1 of uncultured Clostridia bacterium. Classification (GTDB taxonomy): domain Bacteria; phylum Bacillota; class Clostridia; order Christensenellales; family Borkfalkiaceae; genus CAMAGA01. Next base: position 21,371 of record CAMAGA010000010.1, on the reverse strand, counting down.
GAAGCGGTGTCCTGAATGGGAATGCCGGAGAGCGCCGCCGACATACTCACGTTGGCGTACGAGCAAAGGAGCCTTTGCACGATCTGCTCCCGAGGCATTTCCAGCGAGAACACGGCGCAGACCTTGCCCGAGGACATGACGGCGTGCTCGATGATGTTCATGGAGAGCGACGTTTTACCCATACCGGGGCGAGCCGCTATGACGATGAGGTCGGATTTCTGCAAGCCGTTGGTCAGTTTATCCAGTTTTCTGAATCCCGTTTCCACCCCGCGGAAGGCGTTGCGATCGCCGGAGAGGATCTCGAACTTTTCAATGACTCGGTCCACCACGCCGTCCGACTTCAAGTCGGTCAGGGCGGAGTTTTCAAATTTTTTGGAGATATCGTAAACGACTTTTTCCGCATAGGCAATGGCGTCCGACTCCTCCGGGCTCTTCATGGCGTAGTCGGCAATGCCCCGCGCGGCACGGATGAGCTTGCGGTTGGTGCTGTCCCGCTTGACTATATTGTAGTAGTACATATAGTTTGCCGCAGACGGCGTAACCTGCGCCAGCTCCGTAACGTAGGCGATGCCGCCCATCTTATCCAGCGTGTTGCGCTTTTCCAATTCGTCCGCCAGCGTAACCAAGTCCACGGGTTTGCGTTGGCTGAACGCACCCTTCATCGCTTCCACGATGTACTGGTGCGATTCCTGATAAAAGTCGTCCGTCTCGATTTTGTCTAAGATGTCCGATTGAATATCCTTATCCATCAACAGGCACCCAAGGAGCGCCTGCTCCGCCTCGAGGTTGTTCGGCATGACCTTGTTTTGCAGATCCGCCACGGTTTTATACCTCCGTAACGCCCGTCAGCTTGGCAAATTCCGCAACCGTCTCTGCAAATTCCTGCATGGCAAAGCGGAATGCGTCCTGCTTGGTCAGATCGACGCCGGCAATCTTTAAGATATCCACGGGGTTGGTGCTGCCGCCTGCGGAAAGGAAGCGGAAGTATTCGGAAACGGCGCTTTCGCCTTCCGTTAAAATGCGGCGCGCGATGCTGATGGCGCTGATGATGCCCGTTGCGTACTTATATACGTAGAAGGAGGTGTAAAAATGCGGGATTCTGGACCACTCGGACTCGATTTCCGTATCGTGAATCACGCCGTCGCCGTAGTACTGTTTGTTCAGTTCGTAATAAGCGGCGGACAAGTTTTCGTTATTGAGCGGCTCGCCCGCTTCCACCTTGGCGTGCGCAATCTGCTCGAATTCCGCAAACATCGTCTGGCGGTACAGCGTGGTGCGGAACATATCCATGTAATAGTTCAGCAGGTACTTTTTAAACTGCACGTCGTCCGTATGATTATAAAGGTACTTTAATAGCAACACTTCGTTGACGGTAGAGGCAACCTCAGCGACGAAGATGCGGTACTGCGCCTTGACGAAGGGCTGGGCTTCGTTGGACTTATAGGTATGGATGGAATGCCCCATTTCGTGCGCGATGGTAAAAATGGAGCTGGTGGTCGGCTGGTAGTTTAAGAGCACGAAGGGATGCAAGCCGTAGCAACCCGTGGAGTAAGCGCCGCTGCGCTTGCCTTCCGTTTCGCATACGTCGATCCATCTTTCGTCCTTAGCTCTCTTTAACAGGTTGCAATAGTCTTCCCCGAGCGGCGCAAGCCCCTTGACGACGAGCGCATACGCTTCCTCGTAGTCCAGGGAAAGTTCCGCATTTTCCACAAGGGGCAGATATGCGTCGTACATATGCTGTTCGCCGAGGAGTGCCTTGCGGATGCGCATATACTTATGCATGATCGGCAGGGACTCGTGCACCGTTTGAATGAGGTTTTCGTAAACGACGGGGTCGGCGTCCTCGTTTTCCAGCGCCATCTGCAGGCAGGAGTCGTACTTGCGGACTCGTGCGTTGAATACGTCCTTCTTCACGTTTCCGAAGTAGGTGGAAGCGATTACGTTTTTCAGGTTGCGGTATGCGGCGTAGTACTTTTCAAACGCTTCCCTTCTCTCTTCCCTCGCGCCGGAACGCAGGATAACGCCGTACAAGCCGTGGGTCAACTGCACTTCTTTGCCGCCAAAGTGCGTCTTCGGCAGGTTCAGATTGGCGTTGTCGATCATGGCAAAGGTATTGCTGAAGGTGGAAAAAACTTCGCCCGTGGCGGCAAGGATGCGCTCCTCCGCTTCCGAAAGGATGTGCGCCTTGCTCTTTAAAATGCGCTGCAACATATAGTCGTAATCGGCGAGGTCGGGGTCGGCGATATAGGCGGCGAGCGTTGCTTCGGGCAGAGCCGTCAGTTCCGGTTCCGCAAACGCCACTTCTGCGCCGTATCTGCCGAACAGGGAGAGCATTTTGGCAACGTATGCGTTGTACTTTGCTTCCCTCGTATCCTGATCCATCTTCATATGTGCGTAAAGGTACAGCCTTTCAAGCTTTTCTCCCAACGGTAAATCCTTGGCAAGGTAGGCAAGCAATCCTGCCTTGGTGCCCAGCGTGCCCTTGTAAGCGGAAAAGTCCAGCTCGGCTTCTGCTTCCTTGTAGAGCTTTTCCCATTCCTCGTCGCTTGCAAAAATATCTTCCGTTTTCCACGTGTATTCCTGCTTGACTTCGCTTCTTTCCATATTCTTTTCACTCCTTTATATGTAATTATTTATACGTAATTATTGACTGTTTTTTCGGATGCAAAAAAACAGCTTTCATTCCTTTTATATCCTACCGAACGGTACGCCCCTCGGATGGTCTGAATTGCATTTTATTTTAAGAATGCAAAAAACAGCTGTATTCCCATCGGTATACCGTACCGAATAAAAAGGTAGCCCAGATAGATTGCGGATGCAACCATCATCAGCGCAAATACCCCCACGAGGATACCCACGATGATCAGAACCGTCTTTTTTACGGACTTTTTCATCTCTTTTCTCCTTACTTCGGTTAATTTTTATTGCTGTGAATGGGTGCAGGGATCAGGCCGCCCCGACGGATAAACGCTTCCGACGATGCGCCGTGTACGGGCATAATGGGCGCCCTGCCCAAAAGCCCCCCGAAGGACACCTCGTCCCCCTCGTTCTTGCCGGGCACGGGAATGACTCGCACCGCCGTCGTCTTGTTGTTGATCATGCCGATGGCGGCTTCGTCCGCGATCATGGCGGCAATCGTCGTAGCCGGGGTATCGCCGGGAATGGCGATCATATCCAGCCCGACGGAGCAGACCGCCGTCATGGCTTCCAGTTTATCCACATTGATTGCGCCCTTTTGCGCCGCTTCGATCATGCCGATATCTTCGCTGACGGGGATGAACGCCCCCGAAAGCCCGCCGACTTTGGAGCTTGCCATGACGCCGCCCTTTTTGACTGCGTCGTTGAGCATGGCGAGTGCCGCCGTAGTGCCGTGCGTGCCCACCGTTTCAAGGCCCAACGCTTCCAGTATATGCGCAACGCTGTCCCCACGGACGGGCGTGGGCGCCAGGGAAAGGTCCACGATGCCGAACTCCGCTTGCAGGCGCTTAGCCGCTTCCCGCGCGATGAGTTGCCCCGCACGGGTAATTTTGAACGCCGTGCGCTTGATCGTTTCCGCCGCTTCCGAAAGGTTCGCCCCCGGAATGGCTTCGAGTGCGTGCTGCACCACGCCCGGACCGGACACGCCCACGTTGATTACGGTGCCGCTTTCCCCCACTCCGTGGAACGCCCCTGCCATAAAGGGGTTATCCTCCACGGCGTTGCAGAACACCACGAGCTTGGCGCAACCCAGACCGTCCCTGTCGGCGGTAAGAGTTGCCGTCTCCTTGACGATATCCCCCATGAGCGCAACGGCGTCCATATTGATGCCCGTTTTGCTCGAACCCACGTTGACGGAAGAGCAGAGCCGCTCCGTGGAAGCGAGGACTTCCGGGATGGTGCGGATGAACGTCCTTTCGTAGTCCGCCATGCCCTTTTGCACGAGTGCGGAATACCCACCCAAGAAGTCGATGCCGAGCGTTTTGGCGGCGTTATCCAAGGCTTTGCCGATGCGGGCGGATTTTTCCGGGAAGGGAGCGCAGATAATTGCCGCAGGCGTAACGGAAACACGCTTATTCACGATGGGAATACCGTATTCTGCGGAAAGGTCCTTTGCGACCTGCACTATGTTTTCCGCTTTGGAACAAACGGTATCGTACACCTTTTGCGCCGTGGCTTCCGCCGAGCCGCTCATGCAGGGCAACAGGGAAATACCCATCGTAATCGTGCGGATGTCGAGGTGCTCCTTTTCGACCATGTCGATCGTCTCCATGACTTGCGTAGAATTAAACATAAACGACTCCTTTTACACGGTGTGCATGGCGTTGAAGATTTCTTCGTTCTGGAAGTGAATGCTCATGCCGATCTCCCTGCCCAGATTTTCCGCTTCCGCCGCCAAAGCGGCAAGGGATTTTTCCGATGCGGAAAGATCGACCAGCATGACCATGGCAAAATATTCGCCCAAAATCGTCTGGCTGATGTCCTGAATGTTCACGTTTTCCGTTGCCAGAAAAGTGCTGACTTTGGCAATGATGCCCTGTCTGTCCTTACCCGTAACCGTAACTACCGCTCTCATTTTACGCTCTCCTCTTTTCTTGCGATTCTGTACTGCAACAGCAGGCTTCCTGCCGTGATATATTCGATCCGATCCCCCTTGATAAAGGGCGGCATCGGTTTTTCCACAACGGAATAAATGCGGCGTTCCGCATAATCCATTTTTTTGCTGTTCCATTCCTTTACGATGATCGTATACACGTCCACGTAATCGTAGGTATCCTTCTTTTCAATCCGATCGAAGATGCTCTCGTGCCGCTCCGTAATGCCCATGGCGATATTGTTCATCATGGCGCAATAATGCTTTACGCGGCTGTATCGGATGCCCGCATACGGAAATATCCATGCGATATAGGCAACGGTGACTACGCTCACCGCAATGCGGATGGGCGTCTGCTCCGGCGCTTTGTAGGGCAATCCGCAATAGACGATAAGCATCGCAACCAAAAATGCAAGATACAAAAGCGTAATCCCCCAAAGAACGAAGGATTCCTTCCGCTTCTGCCTGAAGGCTTCCAGCAGGTCGCCTTCCCGATAAATTGAAACCATGCCTTCCACTTTTGCTTATACCTCCCGCTTGGTAACGAACAGCACGCCCAGGGTGTTTCTGCCGCAGTGACCCGTGATTACGGAGCCCGCCACCGTTTCGATGACTTCCGCAAAGGCAAAATGCTCCGCCACCTTTTCCTTGGCGAGCGCAACGAGCTCTTCGTCCGCATGGCTGTGCGTAATGAAGCAACGGCAAGGGTCGTACTCGGGGTACGCTTCGCTAAGCTCCGCAACGTACTTGGAAATGCAGCGGAGCATATCCCCCCGATACTTTTTGGCGGCGTAGAGCTGCCCGTCCTGCATATCGATCATGGGGTGGAGCTTTAAAATCTTCGCCCCGTACATGGACAGCGCGGAACACCTCCCGCCCTTATAGAGATACTCCAGCGTGTCGGGTATAAAGGAAGTATTCACGTGTTCCCGCACGGCGGAAAGCTTTTCTACGATCTCCTCGGCGGAAAGCCCCGCTTTTACCATATCCGCCGCCTTTAAAACGACGAGCCCCTGCCCCGTGGAAAGCGCCTTGCTGTCCACAACGAACACCTTGCCGGGGAATTCCCCTGCGGCGGAAAGGGCGTTCAGATACGCCGAGGAAGCCTTTTGGGAAATGCTGACATGAATCACCTTTTTGCCCTCCGCAACGAAGGCGGCAAAAAAGTCCTTATACGTTTCCACGTTGGGTGCGCTGGTCTTGGGCAATTCGCCCGTCTTTTGCACGTAGGCAAAGATGTCGGCGGGGGTTATTTCCACCCCGTCTTTATACGATTCTCCGCCTAAAATCACGTTCAGGGGCATAATTTGCACGCCGTACTTTGCCGCCTGCTCCCCCAAGTCGCAAGTGCTGTCCGTGGTGACGATAATCGAATCCGTCATATACTTTCTCCTTTTGTATCGAAAATTCTGTATTTTTGCATAAAGCCGATTACCGAGCGGTGCTCAATCGCCCAATCGGGAATCGCCCCCATGATATATTCCGCTTTGACGGGCCCGTATTCCCGGCAATCCTTGCTCACGTTGCGGTTATCGCCCATGTAAAAAATCTCGTCTTCCGCCAAGGTCGTGAGCGGTATGTCGTAGTGGTTGAACCACCCGTCTTTGACGTAATCCTCCGCCTGCAACGTAAACTCCGTTTCGCCCTGCTTTTGCAGATAGAGCTGCCCCCTTTCGCAATAGAACGAATCCCCGCCCACGGCGATGAGCCGCTTGATGACGATCGTACTGCCGGACGCCGTTTTATGATCCACGATGACGATATCGCCCCGATGATATTCTTCCCGCACTTCCATCACGAGGTAATCCCCGTTGGAAAGCGTAGGTTCCATACTGCTGCCGCTGACGAATATCACCGTAAAAGAGGAAAAGACGTACTGCACGGTTAAAAAAACCGCTAAAAAGAATATGGTCACGCAATAGAAAAACCGCATTCCCAAGGCGTCCGCATAGCCGTTCAGCAACCGGGAAACCGTTCCGTTTTCATCCGTTTTTCTCATTTTCATCCGTCTCCGTTCCGTTCCAGTACAATTCCGCCAGCACGGCTTCCCCTTTCGATGCAAACGAAAGGCTCGTCACTTCCGCAAAGGAGGGCAAGGCGTTGCCTGCCGCATCCGCAAAATCGCTTGCAAAAAGCGAAACGGAGCGCAGCAGTTTTGTTACGTTCTCCTTCGCAAAACCGTCCTTCGGCATAAAATCTTCCGCCTGCAACAGATAGCGCTTTCCTGCGCCGGTCGAAAAATATTTGCGGTTTTCGTTCCAGATGTATTCTCCCTCCAACCGATCCGCCTTGGAAGGCAAGCGCATCGCAGGCAGTACGCAGGCGTATTCCCTGCCGCCCGCAACGGCGGACACGATGCACTCCTCCGTATTGAACACGGAAAGCCGCAGCGTTTTGCGCTCTGCACCGCTCTGTTCGGCAGGCTTATCCGTTCTGCACTTCCCCTTTACGATAAAGCAATCCGCACCGTCCCGTTTATCCACGGCAACTTCGCTTTTGCCAAAGCCTACCGTTATCGGTTTTAAATACAGTCCGTCCGCCGCACAGGTAAAGATGCGCTCGCTATCCGTTCCGCAAACCGCTATTCCGTTTTCGGAAAGGTCAAAATACTCGACGTTGGAGCATTGCATAATGCCGCTCGCCGTTTCTACCCGGGCAAGCATGGCGGCTTTGGCGTAGGGGATGGGCTCGGGCAAAAACAGCATCTGCTCCTTTGCCGCCTTTGCCAATTTGTGCCAGACCCGCTTTTCGGGGGAGAGCGTTGCGTCCCCCACGTAAATTTCCGCATTGCCGATCGTCAGGTCGGAAAAACGCAGATTTTGCGACGTAATGCGCTTGTCGGCTTCAAACACCTCGTAGTCCTTAAAGATTTCGTCCTGTTGTACGGCTTTATAATCCTTTTGTACGGCTTTGTACACGGAATCTATCTGAAAGAACTTTCTCCCGTCCTTTTCCGTCAGCGATATCGCCATATCGGAGGGGATTTGCAGGTTTCTCTTTTTTAAACACTTCGTTAAAAACAGCTCGCAGGATTTTGCCACCTTTGCGTCCGCAAAGGGCTCCGCTTCCTCCGTGCAGACAAACAGGTTATCGTCCCGCTCCAGAATGCGCTCGTAGGTGATGCGCGCCTTTTCCACGGGGCAAGCCGTATCCCGCAGGGACTGAATCATCATCACGGGCACTTCGGCAAGCGGCGCATAGTTCTGTGCGTCCATGCCCAGCCAGAAGCCCTGTACGCTTTCGTCTGCGTCGTCCGACCGCCACCCTGCGGAAGAGCGCACGATGCCGCACGCCACGGAGCTATGGGCAAGCATTCTCCACGCCACGTCGCCGCCCATGCCTACGCCGTACACGCCCACCACGTTGTTTTTGGCAAGCAGGCGGGCAAACGCCACGGCGTAAAACCCGACCGCCGTCCATTCGTACAGGGCGGAATCTTTCAGGCTGACGGTGTTTTCCTCCGCAAATAAATCGGAGTCGAAAGCGCTCCTTTTCTTCTTTCTGCTTTCCGCTTTCTTGCGCACGGGGATGATACGCATCTCCAACTCTTCCGTCTGCGCCTCATTCAGCGCCGCATAGGCAACGGCGGACGGATATCGGGTAGCCGGGAAACGCCCGCCTTGCACGCCGTATACGTCCGTTACTAAAACGGCATAGCCGAGGGAGGCAAAAAACGCGCCCAGCGTAAGGCACCGCTCCTTGGGCATATTCTCTTCCGGGAATGCAACCAGTACGGGCAGAACTTCGTCCGTGTCAGGGCGCACACAGAACGCGCCGATGCGGACGCATTCCTCTCCGCAGTTTCTGCCGTTGAAGGTCACGGGGCATACGGAAAGCTTCACTGCATTTTTCACGCTTTCCACAGTGACTGCCTCGGCGGCAAGGATGCGCCCTTCCGCGTCGGTTAAAAGTATCTCTTCTTCCCCGTAAACGGGTTTGAAATTTTTTTCATCCACGCTGAAATTCTGCCACAACTCCGTGGGCGTCATGATGCCCTGCGCGGAAAGGTTCTTAAAATCCACCATAAGCAACTTCCTTATTCACTCAAAAAAATAACCGTATAAAAAAATTACTTTCCCCTTGCTTTTCCTGCAAAAAACTTGTATAATGGTATCAGCAAAGTTCGTCGTAAATTTATCCGTAAGGTATTTCTTACCACTCGTGCATAAATATTATAACGCTTTTTTTTCAAGAAATCAAGTATCGGGAAAGGGATATTCATGGCATTTTGTTCTTTTACATCGGATCAACCCGGAGAAACGTATATAAAACTCGAAAAGAAGTTCGTAACCCACTTTTTACCGCAGGCGGATGGGGACGGCGTAAGGGCATACCTGTACGGCTTATACCTTTGTGCGGAGGGTGCGGACGTCTCCGCCGAAGAGGCCGCCGCTACCTTGCACCTATCCCTGGAGCGGCTTACGGAGCTCTATCGCTATTGGGAGGACTTTGACCTCGTCACCGTGCTTTCCGCCGATCCGCTCATCGTGCGGTACCTTTCCGTGGAGGACGCACTGCGCTCCCCCCGCCGCTTCCGGGACGACAAGTATGCGGATTTTTCCAAAACATTTCAGGCAATGCGCCTGCAATACGGCGCAAAAAAGGACGTTTCCCATACGGAGCTTTCCAAACTGTTTGCCGTGATGGACGAGCATAACTTTTCCACCAACGCCATGCTCATGATTTCCCGGTTCAGCTTTTCCCGCGCGGACGTGGATAAAGCCGTCAACTACATCGTCAAGGTGGCGCATAGCTACGCACAGCAGGGCATCACCTCGGACGCCAAAGTGCAAAAAAAGCTGGAAACGTTCGATTTGCAGATGGAGGAAATCGTCAATATTTTAAAGGCGCTGGGGCAGACCCGCAAAGCCGAACCTGCCGACGGCGAGCTTTTGAAGAAGTGGAAAAAGGAGCTGGGCTACGAGTACGACGCTATTTTGTTTACCGCCGGGCAAATCAAGCGGAGCAGTATGGAAAAGCTGGACGAAACCATGCTGGAACTGTACGCAAACAAAAAGTTCACCGTGGAGGAAATCGAAAACTACCTTTCCCGCAGAAAGGCCGTCTACTCCCTCACCTACTCCGTCGCCAACCGACTGGGTGTATTTTGCCAGAATGCGGAGCCGTACGTGCGCAACTACACCGCCGTATGGCTGGCGGAGGGCTTTACGGACGAAACGTTATTGCAGCTTGCCGAGTTCTGCTTCAAATCGGGCAAAAAGAGCTTTGAAAGTATGCACGAATACGTGGAAGAGCTGTATCGGGACGGCGTCGTTTCGGTAGACAGCATCGTAGACAGACTCCGTCGGGAACGGGAAGACACCCGCTTTTTGCGCTCCGTACTCCACGCCACGGGGCTTTCGAGGAACCCCAACGACTGGGATAAGCGCAATCTTGCCACTTGGCGGTCGTGGAACTTTTCCGACGACATGATTTTAAAGGCGGCGGAGCGTGCCTCGGGCAGAAACAGCCCCGTTCCCTACATGAACGCCACCCTTTCCGCATGGAAGTCGCATAACGTGTTTTCCCCCGAAGCGCTTGCCGCCGAAGAAGCGGCTTTCTCGCAGGAAAGGCAGCAAAAGCAGGCAAGCCAAAGCGAAAGACCCGCTTACGGCAAAACTTCCAACTTTATGGAATACGATATGCGCCACAACTACAAAGCGGAAGATCTGGAAGCAATTATTCGGGAAATGCAGGAAGAAGAGGAAGTTTAAGCAGGCACTGCAAGGAAGCGTTGCTAAAGACGCAAGGAGAGAGAAATGAGTCAACTGTCCATCGAAATCAACAAATACTTTTCCGACAAGCGGGAACGGGCGGAACGCCTCGCCGAACAAAATCGGCAAAAAGCGGAAGACGCGCCCGGCTATAAGCAAAACGCTTTGCGCATTTTACGCAACCACGCCGCCCTCTTCGGCGGCAATCCGGATAAGGCGCGCCTGCAAAAAGAGCAGGAATCGCTGTTTGCCGAACGGCGCGCCATTTTACAGTCCGTAGGGCTGACGGAAGCGGATACCGTGCCGCACTATTCTTGCGAAAGCTGCAACGATACGGGCTTCATGCAGGACGGCTCCGCTTGCCGATGCTATCAGCAAATCTATCACCGCCTGCTTCTTTCGGAATGGGGCCTTACGCATAAGCCCTTCCACACCTTTGCCGAATGCGACCGCTCGCTCTTCCCGGAGCAGAATTACGATCGGTTCATCCGCTACGTCCACTCGGAAACGAGCCCGACCAACACGGTTATTTTCAGCGGCCCTGCCGGCACGGGCAAATCGTTTTTGATGGAGTGTATGTGCGACGAGTTGGAAAAGCAGGGCAAATCGGTGATATGCATCCCTGCCACTCATCTGAATACGGTTTTCCGCCGCGCGGAATTTGACGGCGACACGCAAGGAGTGAACGCCCTCATCCATACGGACGTACTTGCCATCGACGATCTGGGCACGGAACCGCTCCTTACCAACGTCACGAGGGAGTACTTTTTTAACGTTTTAAACGAAAGGCAGCAAAACGGAAGATTCACGTTCTTTACCACGAATATGACGCAAAATATGTTTTCGGAAAAATATACGGAACGAATCGCCAGCCGCCTGTTGGATCGGAACATTGCCAAATTCTACGAATGCCGCTTTCCGGACATCCGCAACGTAAAACGCCCCACGACGTAAATTTGCAATCCTGCTCCTATTAACGCTACTCAACGTGAAATAATTCAGCGCAAAAAACCCCCTCTCTGCCGCGTGTCGGTAAAGAGGGGATTCGGTTATTCAAAATACATCGATTCCGATTGTCAATATCTATTGCAAATCCGCAAGCTGGGCGGTGAGGGTAGCGAGCAGTTCGTTATACTTCACGATCTTGGCTCTTTCCGCCTCAACCTTGTCCTTGGGAGCTTTGGCTACGAAGCGTTCGTTGGAGAGCATACCCTGCGCACGCTTGATTTCGCCCTGCACACGGGTAATTTCCGCCGTGAGACGTTCCTTTTCCTTTTCGATATCCACAAGCTCGCCCAAAGGAATATAGAGCGATGCGCCGCTGACTGCCAGAGAAACCGTCTTTTCCCCGATTTCCGTTGCGGCGTCTGCGAACAGCACTTCCGACGCCCCGGCAAGCTTCATAATCATATCGGCGTTGCTGCGGATATAATCCTTGTTTTCGGTTACGAAATACAGCTTGACCTTTTTGGAGGGCGGGCAGTTGACGTTCGTCTTTGCGCCCCGAACGCCCTTGATGATTTCCATGACGCTTTCAAACGCCTTGGCGTCCTTGGTATACAGTCGGTGGCTGTCGTATACGGGATACTGCGCCAACATGATGGTGCCGTTTGCCGTGGGCAGGTTGCCGTAAATTTCTTCCGTAACGAAAGGAATGAAGGGATGCAGGAGTTTAAGCGCATTTTCCAGAACGTAGCACAGCACGGAGAGCGTGTTCTGCTTTTTCTGCAAAGATTCGCCGTACAGCGCCGGCTTGGAAAGCTCGATGTACCAATCGCAGAAATCGTCCCATACGAAGTCTACCGCCGCGCCGAGCGCAACGCCGAGCTCGTACCGATCCAGATTGGTCGTAACCGTCTTGATCGTGCTCTGCAAGCGGTGCATGATCCACTTATCCGCAGGCGCAAGCTTAATCTTTTTTAGGGGCAGAATCTCCGTTCCGTCCATATTCATCAAAACGAAACGGGAAGCGTTCCAGAGCTTGTTGATAAAGTTACGGGAAGCTTCTACCTTCTCTTCCTGGTAACGGGTATCGTTACCGGGCGCAACGCCCGTGAGCAGGGAAAGGCGGAGCGAGTCCGCGCCGTACTTGTCGATGACGACGAGCGGATCGATGCCGTTGCCGAGGGACTTACTCATCTTTCTGCCCTGACTGTCCCGAACGATGCCGTGAATGAGTACGTCCTTGAAAGGCACTTCCTGCATATGCTCTATGCCGGAGAAGATCATTCTGGCAACCCAGAAGAAGATGATGTCGTAACCCGTAACGAGTACGTTCGTCGGGTAATAGTGGGCAAGTTCTTCCGTTGCCTCGGGGAAGCCGAGCGTAGAGAAAGGCCACAGGGCGGAAGAGAACCACGTATCGAGCACGTCCTCGTCCTGCAAAAGATGCGTGCCGCCGCAAACGGGGCAAACCGTCGGGTCCGTCTTGGAGCAGATGCTTACCTTATAGTTATTGTCCGCATCCTTGCCGCAGTCGGCGCAGTACCAGACGGGAATACGATGCCCCCACCACAGCTGACGGGAAATGCACCAGTCCTTGATGTTTTCCATCCAGTTGAAGTACGTCTTTTCAAAACGCTTGGGTACGAAGCGGATCTTATGCTTCTTTACGGCTTCTACCGCAGGCTTTGCCAGCGGCTCCATTTTTACGAACCACTGCTTGGAGACGATCGGCTCTACCGCCGTATCGGTATGGCGGTAGCAATGCCCTACGGAGTGCTTGTGCGGCTCGATTTTGACGAGGTTGCCGCTCGCCTCTAAGTCCGCAACTACCTGCTTTCTGCATTCGTAGCGGTCCATGCCTTCGTATTTGCCGGCAAGCGCGTTCATCGTGCCGTCGTAGTTCATGACTCGAACGATTTCCAGATTGTGGCGTTTGCCGACTTCAAAGTCGTTGGGGTCGTGCGCAGGCGTGATTTTTACGCAACCCGTACCAAAGGTCATGTCCGCGTGCTCGTCCCCGACGATGGGGATTTCCTTATTGACGAGCGGCAGGATTACGTTCTGCCCGATCATATCCTTGTAACGGGGGTCTTCCGGGTTAACGGCAACGGCGGTATCGCCGAACATGGTTTCCGGACGGGTCGTCGCAACGACTACGCTTCTGCCCGAACCGTCTGCAAGGAAGTAGCGCAAATGCCAGAAGGCGGAGTCCTCGTCGTAGTATTCCGCTTCCATATCGGAGATAGCGGACTGACACTTGGGGCACCAGTTGACGATTCTGTCCCCCTGATAGATGAGCCCCTTTTCGTACAGGTTGACGAAAACTTCCCGTACCGCCTTGGAGCATCTTTCGTCCATGGTGAAGGCTTCCCTTTGCCAATCGCAAGAGGAGCCCATTTTGCGGAGCTGCTGCGTGATTCTGCCGCCGTATTCCGCCTTCCATTCCCACGCCTTGGCGAGGAATCCTTCTCTGCCGAGGTCGTGCTTGGTTACGCCCTCTTCCTGCAATTTTTTGACGATTTTGACTTCGGTCGCAATGGAAGCGTGGTCGGTGCCGGGCAGCCAGAGTGCGTCGTACCCCTGCATACGCTTGAAGCGGATAATCGTATCCTGCAAGGTGTTGTCCATTGCGTGCCCCATGTGCAGTTGCCCCGTGATGTTGGGGGGAGGCATCATGATCGTGAACGGCTTTTTGTTCTTGTCCGCTTTCGCATGGAAGTAGCCGTTTTCCTCCCACTCTCTGTAAATTCTGTCTTCAAAATCCTTCGGATTATAGGTCTTTTGCATATCCATAATTCTATATAATCTACCTTTTTAATTTTTATTTTTCAAAATCGGAGTGCCAAATAAAAAAGAAACCTCGTTGATCTCATTCCAAATACGTATGCGGCGGCGCCGCACGACCGTCTGTCTCTTCATCTTCTTGCCTCCTTTTTTGCAGGTTGCCTCGTTTTCGGGTTTGCCGTTTTCGGGTCTGCAGCTTTCGTTGCGCCGTTTTTCAGGGGTGCCGTATCTTACGGGCGATACTCTGCAGTTTTCTTTTTTCATTATACCGCATTCGGAACGGATTGTCAAATTTTACAGCGCAATCATACAATATTATATCAAAAATTTTCTTTTGGAGAATGAACATGAAAAAACTATCGCTGACGCTCGTCTGCCTGTTTCTGCTTATGGGTAGCTTCGGGGCGTGTGAAAAATCCCCCGATTCCACCTTAATACGGGTAAACGAGGTTACGCATTCCATATTTTATGCGCCGATGTACCTTGCCGAGGCGCTCGGCTACCTGAAAGAAGCCGATATCCGCATAGAACTCACCAACGGCGGCGGTGCGGACAATACCATGGCGGCGGTGCTTTCCGGCGGTGCGGACGTAGGCTTCTGCGGTCCGGAAGCCGCTCTGTACGTTGCCGCCAACGGAAGCGCCAACGCGCCCAAAGTATTCGGACTTTTAACCAAATGCGACGGGTCCTTCCTCGTATCCAGAAAAGCCGAACCCGACTTTACGTGGGAATCGTTGCGCGGCAAGGAGACACTGGCAGGCAGAAAGGGCGGCGTTCCCGCTATGACTTTTGAGTATATTTTAAACCAACACGGACTATACGACGGAAAGGACGTAACGCTCAACTTTGACGTGGCGTTCAACCTGATGACGGGCGCATTCGAGGCGGGCACGGCGGATTACTGCACCATGTTTGAACCCGTGGCTTCCACCTACGAAAAGGCGGGCAAGGGCTACATAGTCGCTTCCGTCGGGGAAGCTTCCGGGCTCATCCCCTACACCGCCTTTATGGCAACGCCCAAGTGGCTGGAAAAGAATGCGGAAGCGGCGGTTGACTTTCTTGCGGCAATCGCCAAAGCCGTAAGCTATACTTATACGCATACCGCCAAGGACCTCGCCAAACTGCTTCTCCCCTATTTTGACGGCAGCGAGGAGGACTCGCTCGTATCCGCCATCGATGCCTACAAAAAAATCAATGCGTGGGAAGAGACGGTGACCATGAGCGAAGCCGCACTCGAAAACCTGCAAAAGGTAATCGCAAACGCCGGCGAATTGCCCCGCAAGGTTGCCTACGCCGAAATGGCGACCACGGAATATTCCGAAAAGGCGTATAAACAGGCAACGACAAAATAAAAAAAACGAAAGAGGTATCTACCGATGGAAATTCTGCGATTTGCAAACGTCTCCTACAACTATCATACGCCCGAAGCGGAAACGCCTGCCGTGGAAAATCTGAATCTTTGCGTGGAAAAGGGGAATTTCGTCTCCATCATCGGGCCATCCGGGTGCGGTAAATCCACCATTCTCTCTTTGGCGGCAGGGCTATTACAGCCAAGCCGTGGCGAAGTTTCCTTTTTCGGCAAAAATCGGGGGTATATGTTGCAGAGAGACGAACTGTTCCCGTGGCGCACGATTGAAAAGAACCTGTTGCTCCCGTTGGAAATTGCCCGTTGCGTCACCCCCGAGCGGAAGGAGTTCGTTCGAGGGCTTGCGGAAAAGTACGGATTGGGCGAATTTCTGGAGCGGTACCCCGAGCACCTTTCCGGCGGAATGCGCCAGCGCGCCGCACTCATCCGCACGCTGGCGGCGGACCCCGAATTGCTGCTCTTAGACGAGCCGTTTTCCGCTTTGGATTACCAGACCCGACTTGCCGTTTCCGAAGACGTGGGCGAGATTTTGCGCAAGGAAGGCAAAACGGCGCTCCTCGTCACGCACGACGTTTCGGAAGCGATCGCGCTTTCCGATTGCGTCATCGTGCTTTCCCGGCGCCCTGCAACCTGCGTTGCCGTACACGAGAGCGATTTCCCCCGGGATATGTCGCCCTCGGAGCGGAGAAGATCGCCGCTCTTTGGCGAATGGTTTGAAACGTTACGAAAGGAATTACACTTATGAAAGACAAACACCTCGGGCTCCCCCCTGAGCGTAAGCGGCGCAACGGGCAAGGGAACGTTCCTCCCGAATGCGAGCGGCGCAAAACACAAGGGGAGATTTCCCCCGAACAAAAAACCTATCTTAAAAACTTACGAAAGCGAAAGATATTCGTGCATAGCGGTCGGATCGGCATACTCGTACTGCTTGTCGGCTTGTGGGAACTGCTTGCGGACGTGGGCGTAATCGACCCGTTCATCACCGGCTCTCCTTCCCGTATCGCCGCCTGTATTGCGAGCCTCGTCCGGGACGGCTCCATCTGGAAGCACGTAGGCGTAACCGTACTGGAAACGCTCCTCGGGTTTTTCCTTGCCGTCTTTTCGGGCACGATCGTTGCCCTGCTCCTATGGTGGAGCGAGGGGGCGCAAAAGATATTGGAGCCGTACCTCGTGGTACTCAACGCACTGCCCAAAATTGCGCTCGGTCCGCTCATCATCATCTGGTTCGGAACGGGTTACAAGGCAATCGTCGTCATGACGGTCCTCGTCGGGCTCATCGTTGCCATCATGAATATGCTCTCCGCCTTTTCCGCCACGGACAAAAACAAGATACTGCTGTTAAAGAGCCTCGGCGCAAGCAAGTTGCAGATTTTAACCAAGCTCGTCATTCCGGCTTCCCGGGCGGCGTTCATGAATATGCTGAAAATTTGTCTGGGGCTCGCATGGATCGGCTCGATCATGGGCGAGTACATCGTCTCCAAGGCAGGGCTCGGCTATCTGATCGTATACGGCGGTCAGGTGTTCAAACTCGACCTCGTCATGAGCGCAGTGCTCATCCTCTGCTTTTTAGCCGCCGCCATGTACTTTATCATTCACCTTGTGGAAGTCCGCCTCTCCCGCAAAAAATAAAAGTCAGACTCTGCGGCGTGGCTCTGCCTTAAAAAAGGGCAGTCTTTGCTATATAAATATATAAGGTCAGACTTTCTTATCCAAAACAAACGGGGTTCCCCATCGGGAATCCCGTTTTCTTTGTCAATAACGTAAGTTTTATCCGTTTCCGGTCGAATCACGCCACCGATACTACCGCTACTCTTCCTTATCCGATCTATCCGAATTATCCGAAGTATCCGCAATATCCGACGAATCCGATCTATCCGGAGTATCCGCCGCAGTCGGACTATCCGCAAAAAATTCTGCAAGTTCCTTTTCGGCGTCCTCCCGGGCAAGGTCAAAGTCTCTTTGCGCAATCTCGCCCTTGCGGAGCAAAACTTCCGCATAGTCGGCGTTCTGCGCTTCGCCGAGATAACTCTTATCCTCGCCACGGATACAACGCAATACACCCAAAAGAAAATACTTTATATCCTTGCCAAGGGAATACTTTGCCGCATAGCGAGCGTCCTCCCGGAACATTCCCGAGTACGGCATTTCCCGCTCCTGCGTGCCGACGAGATAACAGATGAGCCCGGGTCGAACCTGAAAGCGTTTCATCTCCGATTCCGTCATGAAACGGGTATCGGCAAGGCGCATCGGCTTGACGCCCACAAAGGAAAACCGCAAACACAGCACGTCCAGAAGGTGCGGCAGCTTATAAAGCCCCGTTTTGCGCAGAAACTTGCCGTAACCGCTCAGAAGCCTTTCGCCCGTTTCCCGTCCTTCTCCGTCCGTTACGCTCTCTTCCGTGGTAAAAAAGTGCAGAGCGACGGGCTTGCTCAGCTTGCCGGCGTAGTATTCGCTCGTAAAAACGGGGAACCTGTTCTTCGTCGTCGCCCCGTATATGACCTGCGCTATGATCAGCAAAATAAACAGCCACGAAAGCGCAACGATAAAGATAAGCGCAAACAAGACGTTCAGTAAATCCTTAAATAAAAATCGGTACAAAACGGCGGCGATGAGGAAAAAGAGGATGACCTCCGCCACTATGACGAGGAGCGACGCATACCACGTGCCCCAAAAGCCGCCTTCACTGAGCAAATTATACCCAAAACCGCCACCCGAAAGCAAACTATTCATCTTCTTCCTCCGTCGGCAGGGTTGCCGCCACCTTGCGTTTAAGCTTTTCCGCCTGCAAAATGCGGTCCACGGCGGCAAGCACGGCGTCTTTACCCGTTCCGTCCACGGAAGAGGTGGCGATGACGCCGCTCTCCGGCAAGGCGAAGGTTCCCGCGATCCTGCGCACGTTTTCCTTGACCTTCATGCGGGAGAGTTTGTCGCTCTTGGTTGCAACGATGGAAAAGTCGATATTGCTGCAATAGAGGAAGTTCATCATCAGGCGGTCGTCCTCAGTGGGGTCGTGGCGAAGGTCCACCAAAGCAAACACGTGGGCAATGTCCTCTCTCTTCGCAAAAAAGGCGTTCAGGGTGTCCGCCCAGTGCAGTTTTTCTTCTTTGCTGACGCGGGCGTACCCGTAGCCGGGCAAGTCCGCCAAAATAAAATCGCCGAAGTCGAAATAATTGACGAGCCTCGTTCTGCCCGGCTCGGCAGAAGTCCTTGCCAGCCGACGTTGGTTGGCAAGCATATTGATAAACGAACTCTTGCCTACGTTCGATTTGCCCGATACGGCAATCATGGGTTTATCCGGGTGGATAAACTGCGCAGGCTTTGCCGCCGAGGTAATGAACGTCGCTTGTTTGATTTTCATAAAATACAACCTTTACGGCAACAGAGCCGCCTCAAATACTTCCGTTACTTCCTTTACGGGGATAAACGTCAACTTTTCCCGAACGTCCGCCGGAATCTCTTCCAGATCCTTCTTGTTCTTTTCGGGGATGAGAATCGTCGTAATGCCGATCCGATACGCCGCCAGAGCTTTTTCCTTCAGGCCGCCGATGGGCAGTACTTTGCCGCGCAGGGTAACTTCCCCCGTCATGGCAACGTCGTTGCGCACCTTCCTTTGGGTAAATGCGGAAAGGATCGCCAGCGTCAGCGTAATGCCTGCGCTCGGTCCGTCCTTGGGGGTTGCGCCTTCTGGCACGTGAATGTGTACGTCGGACTCGGTAAACTTTTCCGCCGGGATGCCGTAAGATGCCGCATTCGCGCGGATATAGGAAAGTGCGATTCTTGCCGATTCCTTCATCACGTCGCCAAGCTTTCCCGTCAGCAAAATTTCGCCCTTGCCCTTCATGACGGAAACTTCGATGGAGAGCGTAGTACCGCCCACGCTCGTCCAGGCAAGCCCGGTGGCCACGCCCACTTCGGGGCATTCCGACTTTTCGTCTCGGGTAAGCTCCTTGGCTCCCAAATAGTCTTCCACGTTTTCCGCCGTTACCGTCACCGTGTCGAGGTCGGGGTTATCGGCAAGCCGAACGGCAACCTTTCTGCATACGCCGCCGATCTTCCGTTCCAGACCTCTGACGCCCGCTTCCATGGTGTAGTAATCCGCAATGGCGGCAAGTCCGTCTCTTGCGAACAGCAACTTCTCTTCGGGAATGCCGTTTGCCTTTTTGCACTTGGGCACGAGGTACCGATCGGCAATTTCCAACTTTTCGCTCGGCGCATAGCCGGAAAGCTGAATGACTTCCATTCTGTCGAGCAACGGGGAAGGAATCGTATCCAGACTGTTTGCCGTGGTAATGAACATGACTTTGCTCAGATCGTACGGCAGTTCCAGATACCGATCGCGGAAGGTTGCGTTCTGCTCGGGGTCCAGCACTTCCAAAAGTGCGCTTGCCGGGTCGCCGCGCATATCGGAAGATACCTTATCGATTTCATCGAGCAGGAACACGGGATTGACGGACCCTGCCTGCTTCATGCCGTATAAAATTCTGCCGGGGATTGCGCCGACGTACGTCTTTCTGTGTCCTCGGATTTCCGCTTCGTCCTTCACGCCGCCTAAACTCATGCGCACGAACTTTCTGCCCAGCGCCTTGGCAATGGAAGTGGCAATGGACGTTTTGCCCACGCCCGGGGGACCCACGAAGCAGAGGATGGGCGCCTTCATCGTGCCCGTCAGTTTGAGTACGGAAAGGTATTCCAGAACCCGCTTTTTGATCTTCTCCAACCCGTAATGATCAGCTTCCAGCACCGCTTCGCAATCGGAAATTTTCTCCGTATCCTTCGTCTCTTCCCGCCACGGCAGGTCGATGATCCAGTCGATGTAGCCGCGCAAAACGGTATAATCGGGGGAGGAACTCTGCATTTTGTCCATACGGGAAAGTTCCTGCATCGCCTTCGCTTCCACTTCCTGCGGGCAGCCCTTGCTCTTCACCTTTTCCCGCAGCTCGTCCAGCTCGTTTACGTCGTCGCCGAGTTCCGTATGGATGGCGCGGATCTTTTCCCGCAACAGGTATTCCTTCTGGTTTTTATCCATGTTCTGCCGCACCGTGGCGGAAATGCGCTTTTCCATCTTGCCGATTTCCACTTCCACGTCCAGGCAGGCTTCCAACAGCTCGAATCTCTTAACGAGGTTGGCTTCCTGCAAAATGCGCTGTTTGGTCTCTT
This sequence comes from uncultured Clostridia bacterium, assembly GCA_945833955.1. Classification (GTDB taxonomy): domain Bacteria; phylum Bacillota; class Clostridia; order Christensenellales; family Borkfalkiaceae; genus CAMAGA01. The sequence continues at coordinate 835 of CAMAGA010000010.1, read as the reverse complement.
CCGTCGTATGCAGATCGAAGGCAACCATGTCGATGAACTCGTCGGGGTTCGTCTTGGAATCAATAAGCGCAAGCTTCTCTCTGGGGTACCCGGAATCGGAAGCGACGGCGTCTCTGAGCTTCTTTTTGGCGGCGCGGAAGTGCGCCTCTTCCAAAGCGGCGTCCTGCCGTTCGCATACGATTTCGGAAGTGGTTGCAAGATAGCATCCGTCGCTTGCAAACAGCGTTTTTGCAACGGCGCGGTACAGCACTTTTACCGTAAGACGGATGCCCCCGCCTGCCGGCAAGGATTCGGTACTCTGTAAACTTGCCACCACGCCCACGTCGTACAAATTATCGGGCGTGATATCTTCTATACTTTTATTCTTTTGCAAGGTAATAAAAATATATCTGCCGTCGCCGCTCGCATAGCGGATAGCCTGTAAAGACATACTCCTGCCCACGTCGAACGTAGCGACCATATGCGGAAATAAAACCTTCTCTCTATAAGGCAATACTGCCAACAACTTATTGTTATTATCGTTTTTAGCCATTTCGTCTCCGTATTGATTGTTAATTTTTCTCTCTCGGAATTTCTATCCCACCACATTATACACTATATCTTTTCAAATTTCAAGTAGCAAATACATATTTTATGCGGAAACTTGTGTAAAAAATGTATTTTTGCTCCGAATCAGGATTTATCTTTGCAATCCGTTTCGTTTGTTATGCAGGAAACACTTTTTTGCAATTCGCTTACCATATCTTGCAACATAGCATGGCAGATACATCCCTTCGTTTGCGCAATGCTTTCGTCGGTAAAGTCCTCGTCTTTGGCCACATTGCACGGGGTATAG
>CAMAGA010000009.1 GCA_945833955.1 uncultured Clostridia bacterium | reverse complement strand
AAACTTTACACTTGTAAGTTTTCATAAATTTATATCCTCCTTAGATAGATTTTTTGTCTACATTAAAGTTCGATGATTTTTTCCATATAGCGAATGAGATTATCCGCTATCAATCGGGACGCGCGGTGCGTAGGATGGATGCCGTCCGTGGAATATACGGAATAGGGCAACGAACCGCAGACGCCGTTGAACATTTCGTCGTAAGCGATATAGAGATCCGCCTTTTCCTCTGCAAGGATGCTCAGAACGTCCAGTTGCAGGTCAAAGAATACCCGCATTCTGCGCTTATCGGGTACGGGCAACAGGAACGGTTCCAAAGCGATGATCTTTGCGCCGCATTCCCGGATCTTATCCAAAATCGCTTCGTAATTCTGCTTGAAGCTTTCTATGGTAACGGTAGAATTCTCCACCGTAATGCGTTCCGAGCAGTCGTTGATGCCGATCATCATGACGACGACGTCGGGGTGCTCCGCAATTACGTCCGAATCGATTCTTTCGAGCAACGTGGCGGTCGTCGTGCCGCTCACGCCCTTGTTGACGATCTGCACGGGATTGGCAGGATACATATAGCGGATTTTATCCGCCGTAATCTTGACGAATCCGGTTCCGAGGTCGGTCGGATTATTCAGATCTCTGTCTCCTTCCGTAATGGAATCTCCGATAAATACGATTTTCATACTGCTTTCTCCTTATCTCTCAATACTTTAAATTATAGGCGTCGATGCACTTGCGGATAATCTTGATGGCTTCGTCCCGATGGAACGTTTCCTTAACGGTGGTAACCTTGTGTTCGAGCGTCTTATATACTTCAAAGAAATGGTGCATTTCGTCAAAGATATGCTGCGGCAGGTCGGAAATATCCGAATACATATTGTAATTGGGCTCCCGGAACGGAATGGCAATGATCTTTTCATCCAGCGCGCCGTCGTCGATCATCTGAATTACGCCGATGGGATAGCACCGAACGAGCGTCATAGGATAAATACTGTCCGCACCGAGCACGAGCACGTCCAGCGGGTCGCCGTCGTCCGCAAGCGTTTTGGGAATAAACCCGTAATTAGCGGGGTACACGGTAGAGGTATAGAGTACCCGATCTACCCGAAGCATACCCGTTTCCTTATCCAGTTCGTATTTGATTTTGCAACCTTTGGGGATTTCGATGAGGCATTCAAAGTCCTCTTCCCGTATTCTGTCTTTGCTGATATCGTGCCAAATATTCATACCAAGCCTCCGCATCATTTTTCCGCCTTTATTTTACCACATTCCGAACGGTTTTTCAAGCGTAATGAAGAAAATTTTTTTTCAAAAAAAAGTTTTTTTCCGTAGGTGTTCAAAATCTATTTACATTTTTCTGAATTTGATTTAGAATAAGTATGAATTACTTTCAGAACAGGGAACAAATCATGAAAAACAAAAACACTTCTCTTAAAAGACCTTTTCCGCTTTCGAGGACGATGACGGTCTTTTTAATCGTCGTTCTTCTTTTCTTTCTGGTCGGGGTCTCCACGCTCGGCTCTTTCCGCTCCACCAAGCAAAGTTGCCTTTTAAACAGCGGCATGACCGCCGTCTTCGAACTTTCCTACGGCAAAGAGCAATCCAACCTTTGCGCCGTATACGTAAATATCGGAAACACGTATATCGAGGCGGGTGCGGACGCAACGATCACTTTCAAACGCAAATCCGCAAGCGGCGCCACGTGGCTTACCAGTAACTTAGGTACCTACTCCTTCGGCAATATCTATTCGCAGAAAGGCTCTAAGGACGCCAACGGCAACCTTGCCGCCAACTACGAATGGCTGTGCATTACCAACGGCAAGACCATCTCCTCCGCCTATACCTATATACAGGTTTCCGTTTCCTCCAATACGGAAATCAATGAAATCGTGTTCCTTGCCGATAACGGAACGCCCATCGAAGCCAAATTCGACAGAACGCAAAGCTCCGGCATCGCTTCCAAGGAAGCCGAAAAGATGACGGACGCACAAAATTCCCTGCGGGTCAAAAAGACGATGAGCGAAGACGGTAAAACGCCGCTCTACACGCCCGTAAACGCCTTTATGTTTAACTTTACCGACGAGGAAAAGTATACGCTCACGCAGATCCACAACGTCAAAAACGGCTCTGCCGTCATTCAGGACGCCGTATATACCGCCGACAACGGCTTCAACAGCCTCGGCACGCTTGCCGTCATGCTGGGAACCTGCATCTTTGGGGAAAGTCAGTTCGGTCTGCGCATCGTGCCCTTCCTTGCCACCGTCGGGCTTTTGGTCGTACTCTTCTATTTTGCTCGGAAGCTCTTCAAAAACGACTTCTGCGCACTCGTCTTCCTGCTCCTTTTTGCCATCGGCGGACTGGCGCTCACGGTCGGCAGAATCGGTGCGGCGTATTCCTTGATTGCGCTCTGCCTCGTTTCCGCTTTCTACTGCATGAGCAACTTTATTATTTCCGGCATTCAAGATAAACATCGGGGCATTTCTGCGCTCGTCGTTTTAGCAGGCTTTGTGCTTTGGGGCGTTGCGCTTTGCATGGACTCCAAAATGCTGCTTGCCCTGCCCGTTCTGCTCGGACTCTTTATCTACGGTATGTACAAGCAGAAAAAGGCGTACGTTCTGCGAGTCGCGCACATCGATGCGGAAGAGGAAGCGGAAGAAGAACGCATAAACGCTCTCCCTCAATACGAACGCCCCTCCAAAGAAGCCGCGCAGGAAAAGACGAAGTCGTTCGCCCTGCGTAGAAAGAAGGAACTCGTTTGTTACGACGACAAGACCCGTTACTGCATCCTCTACGCCCTGACGGGTGCGATCGCCGTTCCTTTGATCCTGCTCCTTTTGGCAGGGCTGACCACCGTATACGCCATGCTCGCCTGCCACGCAACCGCCTCCTTCCACGACGGCGTGGTTACGTTTGACGTCGGCGTCATGCAGATACTGGCACGCGCCTTTGCGCATTGCTTTACGGCAAGCCGCGCGGTAACGGCGGATAACGGTATGATTGCCCTCGGCTGGTTCTTCTCCGCAAAAGGCGCAACGCTCTGGACGAACCATTCGGAAAGCATTTACGCCGCTTTCAACGCACAGCCGAATATTCTCATTTCCCTCTCTGCCGCAGTTGCGTTTATCTTCTCCACGCTGTACGTCTGCACCTCCCGCAAAAACGGAAATTCCTCGGCATTCAAGCGTATCTGCCGCACTTACGCCGTTCTGCTCTGCGGAATGCTCACAGGACTCCTGCCCTACCTCGTGTACGGAACCGCCGCAAGCGCAGTGCAAAGTCTGCTGTTCTATGCGTTCTATATCGGGTTCATTCCGCTGGCGATCATGATTCTTTCCGCACCGGATGCAAAAGTCGCCGCGAACGTTCCTTCCTTTAAAGTCAGAAAGGCAACCTACGCACTCTTCATCGCATACTTCTGCGTATTCCTGTTTGCCCTGCCCATGCTGTTCGGATTCCCCATTCCTGCCGTTATGGGAAAGATCCTCTTCTCCTGGATGACTTTGGCAAACAACGGATTCTTCCGCATTTAAAAATCCGTCCTTTCGGATATATTGTGTAAAATCCGCCGCAGGCGGATTTTCCTTTCCTGCAAAATTTTGATCACGACAGAAAAACGAACTTTAAGGAGGCTGCCATGCTCGCCAAGACAAACAGTTTTACCCTTTACGGTTTAGAAGGGATCCCCATCGAAGTGGAAACCGATATCAACTACGGCATTGCCGCCTTTGAAATGGTCGGTCTTGCCGATACTGCCGTAAAAGAAAGTAAAGAACGCATCTTTTCCGCCATACGCAACAGCGGCAGAAAGTTCCCCGATACCCGTATTACCGTGAATCTGGCCCCGGCAAGTATCCGCAAGGAAGGTGCGGCGTTCGATCTGCCCATCGCCATGAGCGTTTTAAAGGCTTCCGATCAACTCGTCGGCGTGGACCTTTCCGAATACGTCCTATTAGGCGAACTTGCCTTAAACGGCGCACTCCGTCCGCTCGTCGGCGTTTTACCCATACTCATTTCCGCAAAAAGCAGAGGATTCCGTAAATTCATCATTCCCTTTGCCAACGCCAACGAAGCCTCTTTTATCGGGGACATCGAGGTCTTTCCTGCCCGCTCTTTAAAGGAAGTCATCGATCATTGCAGCGGTTATGCGCCCATCCCGCCCGTCTCCGTACGCAGTTTTTCCGCCGCAAGGGAAAGCGCTTGCGTACACGATCTTTCTTACGTCAAGGGGCAAACGGTGGCAAAGCGCGCTTTGGAAATCGCCGTCAGCGGCGGTCATAATCTCCTGCTCGTCGGCCCGCCGGGCGCAGGCAAAACTATGCTTGCAAAATGCATTCCCTCCATCATGCCCGATATGACCTTTGCGGAAGCGTTGGAAGTTACCAAGATCCATTCCGTTGCAGGCAATTTAGGCAAAGACGGTATCATCACGACCCGCCCCTTCCGCACGCCGCATCATTCCGCAACGATGGTAGCCATGTGCGGCGGCGGTACGCACGGCGTAAAACCGGGGGAAATCAGCTTAGCGCATAACGGCGTTCTGTTCCTGGACGAAATGCCCGAATATTCCCGAGCCACGCTCGAATCCCTTCGTCAGCCGCTGGAAGACGGCGTGATCACCGTAAACCGCGCGATCGGTTCGATTACGTATCCCGCCTCCTTTACGCTGTGCGCCAGTATGAATCCCTGCCCTTGCGGCAACTACGGTTCCGGCGAACGGCGTTGTACCTGTACGCCTGCCATGCGGCAAAAATATCGGGCAAGGATATCCGGGCCGCTGCTGGATAGAATCGACATTCAGGTGGAAGTGGACGCGGTCCGCTACGACGACCTGATTTCCCGCACGCCTGCGGAAAGTTCCGCTTCCGTCAGGAGCCGTGTGGAAAAGGCAAGGGAAATACAGCGCAACCGCTTTGCCTCCGCCGATATTTATACCAACAGCCAGATGACCGAACGGGAAATCCGCACCTTTTGCCCGCTTTCGGAAGAGTGCGAGGAGATTTTACGGGAATCCTTTATGCGCCTGCACCTTTCCGCCCGTGCCCGTTCCCGCATCATCAAAGTGGCGCGGACGATTGCCGATCTGGATTTTGCCGAAAATATTTCCCCCGTGCATATCGTGGAAGCAATTTCCTACCGCACTTACGAGAGTGAATGATGCATTATTCCGACGAAGAAATATTTTACATATGGTTGGACGGCTTTTCCCGCTTTACCGCAACGGATAAAAACACGCTGTTACAAAAAGTTGAGTTCCTTTCCGACTTTTCGTTCGGTGCGGAATACTTTTTCGGCGCAGACGTTACGCCCGAGCAAAGGGAAAATTACGCCGACCTGCAAGCTTTTCTTGCCGACGAAGCCGCCATGCGCAATCTGCCGCAAATATTTACCGCAGATAACGTGTTCTGCATACCCAAAATACACCACGCCTATCCCCCAATTTTGCGGCAGGAACCCGATGCGCCGCTCGTATTATATTGCTTGGGCAACGCCGATCTGTTACAATCGGATAAGTTTGCCGTCATCGGCTCCCGGCGCATTCCGCCTGCCATGGAAAAACTGACTGAATCGGTTGCGTACGATCTGACGGAACGCTACGCCGTGGTTACGGGCATGGCGGACGGCGGCGATACCGCCGCTTTACAAGGCGCGGCGCAGGGAAACAAAGTTATCTGCATTTTACCCTGCGGCATAGATACCGCTTTGGATAAGGAGCAGGTGCAGACGGCGGCGGCACACGGTCTGGTGATTTCTCCTTTCCCCTACGGGCAATCGGCAATGAAGTACTGTTACGTAAAGCGCAACACGGTCATCGCCGCCCTTTCCGAAGGCATTTTGCTGGTTGCCGCAGACGAAGGAAGCGGAACGCTCTCCACCGTACGGGAGGCTATCTTACGCAAAAAGCGACTGTTTGCCTTTCCCTATGCGCCGGGCGTTGCCGCAGGCAAAGCCTGCAATCAGCTGATCAAAAACGGAGCCGCACTTTGCGAATGTGCGGAAGACGTGTTTTCCGCTATGGACGCACCCGAAAAAGGCGATGCGGACTTTTCCTCCCTGGCCGATCCCAAGTCGGATTTTGGTACCGAAAATCGTAAAGAAAACCGAACGAATACGGAAATTTTACAAAAAAACAATGCAAAAGATCTTTCCGAAGAGCAAAAAACCGTTCTGGAAGTATTGACAACTTACGGAGAATCGCATATAATCGAAATAACGCAGAGGACGGGGCTCAACGAACAGCAAACGCTGATCGCCCTCTCCATGCTGGAAATCAAACAACTTGCCGTTCGCTGCGGCGGCAACCGCTTCGCTCCGAATGTAAGCAATAAGCGGTAAACAAACAGCAATTTCAAAAAAATAAGGTGTAAAATATGGATCTCATTATCGTGGAATCCCCCCATAAAGCGAAAACCATCACGAAATATCTGCACGGCAAGTATATCGTGGACGCATCCGCAGGGCATATACGGGACTTACCCGAAAAAAAATTCGGCATCAGCATACGCAACGATTTTGAGCCGACGTACGAAATCACGCCCGGCAAGGAAGACGTCATTCGCCGTTTAAAGGACGAAATGAAACGTGCGGACAACGTATTCCTTGCAACCGACCCCGATCGGGAAGGCGAAGCGATCAGCTGGCATCTGCAAACGGTACTCGGCCTGGACCCGATGGCGTCCAACCGAATCGAATTTAACGAAATTTCCCCCAACGCCGTAAAAAATGCATTGAAGCACCCCCGCACCGTCAATACCGCGCTCGTCAATGCGCAACAGGCAAGAAGAGTCCTGGACCGAATCGTCGGCTATAAACTCTCCCCTTTGCTCTGCAAGCGCATCTCCGACGGACTTTCCGCAGGCAGAGTGCAATCGGTTGCACTGCGCATGATCGTAGATCGGGAACGGGAAATTGCGGCGTTCGTGCCCGAAGAATACTGGACGATTCACGCCAATATGCAGGATACCGCCCAAAAATTTGCACCGTTCCGTACCACGCTTGCCAAAAGAAAGGGCAAAAAGTGCAAGCCCGCCAACGAAGCGGAAGCGAACGAGGTGATTTCCGCCGTAAAAAACAACACGGCGACGGTAACCAAAGTGAAGCGTTCCGTTACAAAATCCCATGCGCCTGCGCCGTTTACCACCTCCACTTTGCAACAGGACGGCTCGGCAAGGTTCGGCATGACTTCCCCGGAAATCATGACCGTCGCACAGCACTTATACGAAGGCATGGATACCGCCGAAGGGCACATTGCGTTCATCTCCTACATCCGTACCGACTCCGTGCGCATATCCGCCGAAGCGCAAAAGAGCGCGCTCGGATACATCGGGCAAAAATACGGCCCCGAATACGTGCCGAGTAAGCCGAACGTATACAAAACCAAAAAGAGCGCACAGGACGCCCACGAAGCGATCCGCCCGATCGACGTGACGCGCACGCCCGAAAGCGTAAAGGACCTGCTGGACCGCAAACATTATAATATATATAAGCTCATCTACGACCGCTTTATTGCCTCCCAGATGGCGGAAGCAAGATACGATTCCCTGCAGATAGAGACGACCGTAGCGGACTACACGTTTACCGCCGGCGGCAAAACGATGATTTTTGCAGGCTACACCGCCGCTTACGAGGAGAGCGTACCCACCGAAAAGGAAGACGACGAAAATGCGAAGCTTCCGCCCGTGCAGGAAGGCGACCTTTTAAACGTACAGGACGTAACCGGGGATAAAAAGTTTACGAAACCGCCCCTGCGCTACACCGATTCTTCCCTTGTCAAAACCATGGAAGAAAACGGCATCGGCAGACCTTCCACTTACGCTTCCATTATCTCCGTACTGACCAAGCGGAAGTACGTGGAAAAACAGGGCAAGAGCATGATTCCCACGGAAGTCGCTTACCGCATCACCGATATGCTCTGCAACTATTTTACGGACATTATGGACGTAAACTTTACTGCCAGAATGGAAGATTCCCTGGACGGCATAGAGGAAACGGGCGCTGACTGGAAGCAGATCATACGGGACTTTTACCCTCCGTTTGCGGAAAAGCTGAAAGTTGCCGCCAAGGACGGAGACGAGGAAACGGATATCCTATGCGAAAAATGCGGCAGTAAAATGATTCGCCGCCACAACCGATACGGCTCCTACCTTGCCTGCTCCAACTATCCCGAATGCAAAAACCTGATCGGGGAAGGGGAACCGGAATATTCGGATAAACCTTGCCCCGCCTGTGGCGGCAGAATGGTCATCAAGATCGGTAAATACGGCAAGTTCCTCTCCTGCGAGAACTATCCCGATTGCAAGGAAATGTCTTCCCTCGACAACGAACCCGCTAAGCCTTGCCCCGTCTGCGGCAAGCCGCTCCAAAGCAAAGCCGGAAAGTTCGGTAAATTCTTCCACTGCGTTCCCTGCGACAAGAACTTCCGTCGGGATCGGGCAGGCAATCCCGTTCTGAGCGAGGAGACCGTAACGGATATCCCCTGCCCTGCCTGCGGCAAACCGCTCCTTTTAAAGGACGGCAGGTTCGGAAAATACCTGCATTGCGAGCCCTGCGCCAAGAATATCAAGTGCGATATAGACGAGGACGGCAAACCCGTCATTCACGAAGAAAAGGTTTCCGAAGTCAAGTGCCCCGATTGCGGCAATTTTTACCTCATCAAAAAGGGCAGATACGGGGAATATTACCGTTGCGATACCTGCAAAAAGAACGTAGCCCTGCGCTCTTCCGCCGCCAAAAAGGAAAAAGTTCCCGACCAACCGACGGATATCCCCTGCCCGACGTGCGGCAAGCCCTACGTATTGAAGAGCGGCAGATACGGGGAATACTACCGTTGCAATACCTGCAAAAAGAACGTAGCCCTGCGCTCCGCCGCCAAAAAGGAAAAGGCGCCCGATCAGGCGACGGATATCCCCTGCCCGACGTGCGGCACTCCTTACGTATTGAAGATCGGCAGATACGGGGAATATTACCGCTGCAATACCTGCAAAAAGAACGTAAAAAAGACGGACGTTCCCCCTGCTCCGAAAGAGGAATAGTCCCAAAAAAGAGGTGGCATTATGCAAACGGTTACCGTTATCGGCGCGGGACTGGCCGGTGCGGATTGCGCAAACTATCTTGCAACGCACGGCATTCCCGTCCGACTCATAGACATCAAACCCAACGCCTATACGCTGGCGCACTCCAACCCCGACTTCGGGGAGTTGGTCTGCTCCAATTCTCTCAAATCCAACGACGTCTTCGGCAATGCCTGCGGACTTTTAAAGGAAGAGATGCGTAAAATCGGCTCTTTGGTCATAGAAGCGGCAGACGCAACCAAAGTGCCTGCCGGCAATGCGCTCGCCGTGGACAGGGACGCATTTGCGGCATTCATCACCAAACGCTTACGGGAAAATCCGCTTATCTCGATTGCATCGCAGGAAGCGGAATCCATTCCCGAACACGGAATCTGCGTGATTGCGACGGGCCCGCTCACCACGGGGAAGCTGGCGGAAAGCATAGCCGAGCTTTCCCACGGGGGACTGCATTTTTACGATGCGTCCGCACCCATCGTTGCGGCGGAGAGCATCGACCCCGAGCATAGCTTTTCCGGCGCAAGATACGGCAAGGGCGGAGACGACTACTTGAACTGCCCCATGAACAAGGAAGAATACACGGCGTTCGTGCGGGAGCTCGTCGGGGCGGAGAGAACGATTTTGCACAGTTTTGAAAAGCGGGAAATTTTTGAAGGCTGTATGCCCGTGGAAGTAATGGCTGCCCGAGGAGAAGACACCCTGCGCTACGGGCCCTTCAAACCCGTCGGCTTACGGGATAAGGACGGCAACCGCTTTTACGCCGTACTGCAACTGCGCAAGGAAAACGGGGATGGCTCGGCGTATAACTTAGTCGGTTGCCAGACCAACTTGAAATGGGGCGAGCAAAAGCGCATCTTCGGCATGATCCCCGCGCTGAAAAATGCGGAATTTTTGCGTTACGGAGTCATGCACCGCAACACCTATATCGACTCGCCCAAACTGCTGAATGCGGATTTTTCCATGCGGGAACGCCCCGACGTATACTTCGCAGGGCAGATCACGGGCGTGGAAGGCTACGTGGAGAGCGCCATGAGCGGACTGCTCGCCGCAGTGCATATTGCGACGAAATTGGCAGGCAAAACGCCCGTCATACCCAATCGGCACACCGTATGCGGCGCACTTTCCGCACACGTCTCCACGCCGAATGCAGACTTTTCCCCCATGAACGCCAATTACGGTATATTATTGCCGTTGGAGACGCCCATTCGGGACAAAAAGGAACGCTACCGCGCGCTCAGCGAACGCGCGCTTGCGGAAATGGATGCCTACGTTGCGCATCTTGCATAGCCCCGATTATTTTCGTAATTTTGGGGTATAGAATAATATAGATACATCGAAAGAAAAGAGAGGTAAAAAATGGTAGAATTCAGAGGAACCACGATTTGCGCCGTAAAAAAAGACGGCATGACGGCAATCGCCGGCGACGGACAAGTTACCATGGGCGAAAGCGTAATTTTTAAAAACAGCGCAGTCAAAGTACGCCGTATTTATAACGGCAAGGTCATTTTAGGTTTTGCAGGCTCCGTTACGGACGCATTTGCTCTGAGCGAAAAATTTGAAGGTATGCTCAATAAATTTTCGGGCAACCTGATGCGCTCCGCCGTGGAACTGGCGGAACTTTGGCGCAGCGACAAGATCGGCAGAAAGTTAGACGCCATGATGATCGTGGCGGATAAGGACCAACTGCTCATTCTTTCCGGTACGGGCGAAGTAATCGAACCGGACGGCGGCGTATGCGCCATCGGCAGCGGCGGAAACTACGCTTTGGCGGCGGCAAGAGCGCTGTATGCCGAAACGGATTACGATGCGGAAACCATTGCCCGCAAGGCTTTGAAAATCGCATCCGAAATCTGCGTATTCACGAACGATAACATCCGTTCGGAAACCGTATAAGGAGGTAGCACTATGGATTTATCCCCTAAACAAATCGTAAACGAACTCGATAAATACATCGTCGGGCAGGACGAAGCCAAGCGCGCCGTAGCGATCGCCCTCAGAAACCGCTACAGAAGAAGCAAGCTCTCCCCCGAACAACAGGACGAAATCACCCCGAAAAACATCATCATGAAGGGCCCCACGGGCGTAGGCAAAACGGAAATCGCCAGAAGACTCGCCAAGCTCGTCAAAGCCCCCTTCATTAAAGTGGAAGCCACCAAATATACGGAAGTCGGCTACGTCGGCAGAGACGTGGAGAGCATGATCCGCGACCTTGCGGAATGCGCAGTACGATTGGTCCGCTCCGAAAAGACGGAAGAAGTCTCCGCCAAAGCCACCAAAACGGCGGAAAACCGTATTTTGCGCACATTGAAGGACGCAAAGCGGCATGAACAGGGCGACACGGCGGACGTCGTGTTTGAAAACAAGCTCCTTGACGGCTTGCGCTCCGGCAAATACGACGATACACTCATTGAAATCGAAGTCGTCGACGCACCCAAGGATATCGAAGTCGCCGGCGGCAGCATCTCCATCGGCAGTATTTTCGGGGACATGATGCCCAAAAAGACCAAAAAACGCAAGATGACCGTACAGGAAGCCAAAAAGCTCATTATCATGGAAGAAGCCGACAAACTCATCGACGATGATGCGGTCAATGCGGAGGCGATCCGCAGAGCGGAAAACGAAGGTATCATTTTCATCGACGAAATCGACAAAATCGCAGGCAAGGGCAATCAGGGTACGGACGTATCGAGGGAAGGCGTGCAGCGGGACATTCTGCCCATCGTGGAGGGCTGCACCGTAAATACCAAGTACGGACCCATCCGCACCGACTTCATTCTGTTTATTGCGGCAGGCGCATTCCACGTTGCCAAAGTGGAAGACCTCATCCCCGAACTGCAGGGCAGATTCCCCATCAGCGTGGAATTGAAGAGCCTGTCCAAAGAAGACTTCATTCGCATTCTCACCCAGCCGCAGAACGCCGTTACTCGCCAGTACGCCCTGCTTCTGAGTGTGGAAAACATCGATCTGGAATTCACCGACGACGCCATTGAAACCATTGCGCAGATCTCCGCCGACATCAACGAGACCAAGGAAGACATCGGCGCAAGAAGACTGCATACCGTTATGGAATATCTATTGGAAGATATTTCCTTTAACGCCAGCGGCGACTATCCCGAATTCAAAATCACGATCGACAAAAAATACGTAGAAGAGCATCTTTCCAACATGATTTCCGGAAGAGATCTCAAAAAATATGTGCTGTAACCAAACCGTTACATAGGAGGAAAAAATTATGGTAAAACACTTATCTCAAGACGAATTCGACGCACTGCTCGAAGAAACGACTTTACCCGTCGTATGCGACTTTTCCGCAACGTGGTGTATGCCTTGCAGAATGCTTGCGCCCACCTTTGAAGCGATTTCCGAGGAACTCGCAGGCCGTGCGGAATTCGTAAAGCTGGACGTGGACGAATGCGAAGACCTCGCTCGGGAACTTTCCATTTACAGCGTTCCCACCGTCATGGTCATGCATAAAAACGGGGACGAAGTGCAGATCACCGCAAGAGCGGGAGGCAACCGCCCCAAAGCGATGCTCCGTGCATTCATCGAACAAAACTTATAAAACGCAGAACGGACAAGCCGATCCAAAGGCTTGCCCGTTTTTTATTGGATTTTGCATTTCCCTATTGCAATCCACGCAAAAAAGTTCTATAATATATACGATTCTATCTTTCGGCAGGTTCAGCATATGCAAAAAAATTATATCGGCATAGATATCGGCGGCACGTTCGTCAAAGGCGGCGTCCTCACGGAAAACGGCACTTTATCGGCATTTGACTCCATTCCCACCCATCCCCAAACCCTCGCATCCGACGTAGCGGATTTCTGCATCCGCTTGCAACGCTCCGCCAACGTACAGGCGTCGGCTGTCGGCATCGGCATTCCCGGCATGATCGACTCCGACCGCGGCACCGTCGTCTTTGCGGGCAATTTGGGATATCGGAATTACCCGATTGCGGAAAAAGTTTCCGCATTGCTCGGCTTGCCCGTATTTATCACCAACGACGCCAATGCGGCGGCTTTGGGCGAATCCCGTTACGGCGCAGGCAAAGACTATTCGGACAGCATTTTGGTTACGCTCGGCACGGGCGTAGGGGGCGGCATCATCCTCGGCGGCAAACTGTTTGCAGGCAGGCACGCCCAAGGCGCAGAGATCGGACATACCGTCATCCGCATGGGAGGTGAGCAATGCACCTGCGGCAGAAGGGGTTGCTTCGAGGCATACGCCTCCGCCACGGCGCTCATTCGGGACACCCGTCGAGTCGGGGCGGAAACCCCCGATTCCCTGCTCCATAAACTTGCACCCGAATCCATCGACGGCAAAACCGCCTTTGATTTGGCAGAGCGCGATGCGGCGGCGCAACGGGTCGTGGAAAATTACGTGGAAAACCTTGCCTGCGGCCTTGCCAACCTTGCCAATATTTTCCGCCCGGACGTCATTCTGCTCGGCGGCGGCGTTGCCAACCAGGGGGAATCCCTCCTGCAACCGCTGCAACGCATCTTCGATCGGGAGCTGTTCGGTAGGGGGCTCGGTTCGCCCGTACCCATCCTTGCCGCATCGCTCGGCAATCGGGCAGGCACGCTCGGCGCGGCGGCATACGCTCTCGACTGTTCCCAAGCGTAAATCGGTTTTTCCACCCCCCCGCTCCCCGCTTTCCGCCGCCTTCACGGCTTGCCGCCGTTCCGTTTTTCGGCTCGGCGGAAAAAGCAGGCGAATAGTTGCCGCACGCAAAAACAGACAATCAAAAATCACCGCACCGACATTTTTTGCCGAAGCGGTGATTTTTTCTTTTTCAGAGTATTGCAAAAGATTTGCGCCTGCCGTTTACTCGGCGTTATCCTTCTGCGAGCCTGCCTTGAAGTTATAGATGGGCTTCACGATATTTAAGATACGGACGGTGGGCGCAATGAGCCGCTTGATTTCCTCCGCATCCTTATATGCCATGGGCGATTCGTCGAGCGTGGACTCGTTGACGGTAGTCGAGTAAATGCCCTGCATCGCCTGCTTATATTCCTCCACGGAAACGAGTTCCTTGACTTCCGAACGGCGCAACAGTCTGCCTGCGCCGTGGGGAGCGGAGTAATTCCAATCGGGATTGCCCAAGCCTTCACAGATGAGGCAACCGTCCCGCATATTCATGGGAATGATGACCTTTTCCCCTTTCCGTGCGGAAATTGCGCCCTTGCGGATGACGTTTGCATCGTCTATATAGTTATGTACCGTTTCAAATGCGGGCGCACGCTGTAAACCCAAAAATCTCAGAATGTTGCCTGCAATCTTTTCCCGATTGCGCAACGCAAATTCCTGACAGATGCGCATATCGTGCATATAGTCCTGCATATTTGCCCCGTCCAGATAGCAGAAATCTGCGGGAACTTTGCTCTTGGCGGCATATTTTTCCGTCAGCTTCTGCAAAGCCTGCGGTATGTCCGCCACTCTGCCTGCCTTCTTCAAGTCCGCAATCAGCTGTTCCCGTTCGGGGAGTGCCGCCCCTTTGCAGGTCTCTATCGCCAATCTCTGATAGATTTTGGCAACCTGCAACCCCAGATTGCGGGAACCGGAGTGCACGACGAGATAGCGGTTTCCTTCCGCGTCGGCGTCCACCTCGATAAAGTGATTTCCGCCGCCGAGCGTACCGAGCGATCCTTCCAGCCGCAACATATCTTTTAGCTCCGAAAAGCAATGCAAGCGTTGGATCATGCCCGTAGCCGAACCGTCTATCTTTTTGTGGGTCATACTGCCGCAGGGAACGTTTTTCCGGATGAAATCATCCAACTCCTTTAAATCGAACTCCGCCTGCCCCAATTCCACGCTGCGCATACCGCAGCCGATATCCACCCCGATTACGTTGGGTATAACCGCATCCTGCATGGTAGAAGTAAAGCCCACCACGCAACCGGACCCGTAATGTACGTCCGGCATGATGCGCACTTTGGCATCGGCAAACGGCGGCTGCGCCAATAGCGTATATATCTGATTGACTGCCGCAGGTTCTATGTTTTCCGTAAAAATCTGTAAATCGCTCATTCTTTTTCACCTCCTTTGTATACTATACCCTTTTTTGCCGTCCGTCAACGGCAAAGACGGCTCTTTTCCGTAAAAATCGGAAACTTTTTGGGGAAAAAGGCATAAAATGCGGTATGAATATCGAAGACCTTTTCCAAGCGATTTCGCAAATGACGAGCGCCGACGGTTCCCCCTTTTCCTATGACGAAACCAACGAAAGAGACGTCATGCTGATGGCACTTGCCGAAAAGATTGCCGAATGGACGGAATCCGCCCCGATTGTCTCCCATGCGTCCGCCGCTTCTGCCGCTTCTGCCGCCTCGCCTGCCGACGAAAGCACTTTACACACGGAAGCGGACCCGCCCTCCGCCCCCGTAAAATTGCCCGACTTTACGAGAAACGAAGTGATAGACGAGTTTTTAAAAGATTACTTAAACTAAGCTTCCGGGCTGATTGCTCGCAATCGCCAAAGATTACAAGACCTCCTCCAAGAATATTCCCCCGAAGGCAAAAAGCCTTCGGGGGAATATTGGTTATTTGGAGGAAATTTTACAACAAAATACAGATCACGCCGCCCTTCCCTTCGTTCGTAATGCGGGAAATCGTTCTGCGCATCTTGCGGCGCGCTTCCTGCGGCATGGATTCGCTCTTTGCAATCAGCCCTTCCTTCACGGCGGAGCGAACGGACCGCCCGAACATATTCGTTTCCAGAAGGGAATCGGGGTTTTCGGAAAATTTATCGATCATCTCCTGCACGACGTCCGCACTGCGGGGCTCGGACCCGACCACGGGGTTGACTTCGCTCTGTACGTCTACCTTTACAATATGATAGCTGGGGGAAGTCGCCCGGATCTTCATGCCGTATCTTCCGCTCTGCTTGGTGGCTTCGGGCGGAGCGATCTGCATTTCCGATTCCGCAGGCTGCATGATGCCGTAACCCGTAGCCTGCGCCTGCTCGTAGGCAAAGCGGAACCGCTCAAACGTATTGCGGGATTCGGCAAGCATACGCACGTAGTTCATTAAGTCGTATTCGTCCTGCAGCTTTTCGCCGCAGATGTCGCCAAGCGTCTTTTGGAACACGCCCTCTTTTGCGCCGATTTCCACTACCGCCTTGCCTTCTCCCAAAGAAAGTTGCATGGAGAGCGGCTCCGTCAGGCTTTCCGAGGCGGCAAATGCCTGCGACAGGCGGTCTATATCCCGCATACGGCAGATGTCGGGCGCAACGGCACGCACCCTTTCCAATAACTCCGCAATGAGCGGATGTTCGGGCGGAAGCGATTGCATCCATCGGGGCAAACGGATATCGAAGGACAAAAGCGGAAATGCAAACAGCACCGTGCGCAACATATCCGTCAGTTCTTCCGCCGTAGTATTCTCCACGTCCGTGGCAAGCACGGGCACCTTATATTTTTCCTCCAACTCCGCCCGAAGCGCACTGCAAACCACGCCGCTCGGATTGGTACTGTTCAAAAGCATGACGAACGGCTTATCAATTTCCGTAAGCTCCCGCACGCACCGTTCCTCGGCAGGGATATAATTTTCCCGCGGGATGCCCGTAATTGTGCCGTCCGTCGTTACGAGAACGCCGATCGTTGCGTGTTCGCGAATGACCTTCCTCGTTCCGATTTCCGCCGCTTGCTGAAAGGGAATGGGGTCGTCATTCCACGGGGTACGAATCAATCGGGGATTTCCCTCCTCCGTAAAGCCTTCCGCCCCCGCAACAGGATAACCTACGCAATCAATGAGCCGTATCTTTGCCGACACGCCCTCACCTGCAACAATGCGGACCGCTTGCGAAGGTACGAATTTCGGCTCCGTCGTCATGACGGTCTTCCCCGACGCCGACTGCGGCATCTCATCCGTCATGATCGTGCGCTCCGTGCGTTCTGCATTGGGAATGACGAGCAGGTTCATAAACTTTTGAATGAACGTAGATTTACCCGTCCGCACCGGACCAACCACGCCGATATAGATATCTCCGCCCGTGCGCTTCGCCATATCCTCGTATATATTAAAATTCTGCATGAAAAAACCTCCGCTTACTCGTTTTCGTAACGATAGAATATATGCGGAGGATTTTCCTTTTATACACGGATTTTCAAAAATTTTTTATAGCAGCGTCAGGGGGATTGCCGCGTAAGAATCGAGGAATCCGCCGATGAGAATTACGTAATACCAGTAGAAGAACCCGATCATGCCTGCCACGTACAGAACGGAGCCGACGATTGCGCCGATGAGTGCGGAATTTGCCTTTTCCGCACATTTTTTGCGTTCCGTAACGCCCCGAACGAACCCTACGCCCGGTATGAGCAAACACAGGAAGAAAGTTCCCCAAAAGAATTTCTTCTGTTTTGCCGCACCGGAAGAAAGCAATTCTATCGGGTGCACTTCGCCGCAATACGGACAAACGACGGCGTCTTTAAACTTTTTACCGCATCTGCGGCAAAATATCGCCTTCATATCAGTCCGTATAAGCTACGTCGGCAAAGAAGCGGTTCTTGTCGGCTACGGGCGCAAGGCACTCCTTTGCGGAGCAACCGTACAACTGACCGCCGTACACGATGCCTCTCCAACCGCTGTTCTGCGGCACTTCCCCATAGCTGTAGAAGTAACCGGAAGTAACGATTTCATCGTTCGATTTCAGCATGAAACGCAACTGAACGTAGTCGGCAGGCGTAATCCAGATTTCCGCGTCGTCGAATGCAACCTTATCGTTGACAAAGTAGCGCAACATCTGCAACACGTCGTCGGACAGTACCGCAAATTTAAAGGTTTCTTCTTCGTATCCCAGATAATCCAGCGTATCGGAATTGAGGCAATTCGTCAAGCGGAACATCTGCTGATAGCTTTCGGGCGTGAACGCTTCCTCCCCGTTTACGGCAACGTACAGCTCTGCATAATACGTATAGTTATAATAGCCGCCCAACTGCGCAAAGTAGATGAAGCCTTTATCGATTTCCGCCATGTTGTTCTTTACGTAGTAGCAAACGGTAGCCGTGCTCGTAACGCCGTAGAACAGCGTATCGTCCTTGGCACTCACGTAATAGTTGATGCCTGCCGCTTCGGTCTGCGCAAGCAGAACGTCGTATTCCTTACCCAAAGACTCGCTGCGGATGGTTACGTTGAACTTGAACTTGGCAAGGAACTCCCCGTAGTATACGGTAGCCGTAGCGCGCACTTTTTCGCCCTCTTCGCCCGTTACTTCGGAAAGGTCGCATTCCACGGTATAATCGTCTTCCGTAAGCGGCGTTTTGGTGCCGTCCGTATACACCGCTTCCACGGTAATGGAACCGCTATGTACCACGTCTTCCGGCGAGTAGCTCGTATAAATGACGTCTCTCTGCGTAAAGGAAACCTTGATTTTGACAACTTCGTTCACCATACCGCAGTGCGTACATTCGCCGTCCTCAAAATTATGCCCGATTGCCGCAATGGCCTCCGTATAGGAATCCCTGCAATTAAAGCAAGTATACTTCTTTTCGCCTTCTTCCGTACAGGTAGGTTCCTTTACGATAGTGCTCTTATAATTATGGCCGACCGCAACGAGCGCTTCCGTATAGGAATGCCCGCATTCGCAGGTATACGTCATTTCACCCTCTTCCGTACAGGTAGGCATTACGGTGATTTTACCCGAATAGAGGTGCATATGTAAGCCGCCCGAAGAAGACGCTTCCGAACCCGATTCCTGTACGCTTTGCGACTCCTGCGTACTTTCCGAAGAAGCGGTGGAGAAGTCCGAAGTCAGCCCCGGGTCTACCAGTTCACAGCCCGTCAGCACGAAGCAGGCGAACGTCAGCAAAAATAAAACAGATAAAATGATTTTTTTCATGTTTTTATTCTCTCTTTGTATAGTTATTCTTATTTGTTTTTAATTATAACCATATTCCCTTTCAATGTCAAATAAAACGCAAAAGCATTTTTCCAAAAAAATCATTTATTTACGAGGGTAGGCAAAACTTCCAGCCCGTGTTTGCCGCCCTTGGTGCCTTCCACGAGCACCAGATAGGGCTTATCGTTCGCTTTGCCGCTGACCAACTGCATCCGCTTGGGTTCGATGCCCCGATTGGAAAGGACCGTGAAAATTTCCGCCAGACGATCGGCGCGGTGTACCATGGCAAGCCGCCCGCCGTATTTTAAGTTGCGGTATGCCGCATCCGCGATTTCCGCTAAATTGACCGTGATCTCCTTGCGGCAAATCGCCTTTTTATAGTCCTGATTTTCAAACCCGCCCGTTTCGTAAGGCGGATTGACTAATATGAGCGAAAAGGATTCCCGATATTCTTGGGCGATCTGCTGAATCGGGCAACATACGGCGGTAAAATTCGTCAGTCCGTTGTAATCTATCGTCTTTTGGGAAAGTGCGGAAAGTTCTTCCTGCAACTCAAAAAAGGTAACGCTCTGCACCGTGGGGTTGAGTGCGTAAAAATGCAATCCTACGATGCCGCTGCCTGCGCAAAAATCGGCGACCTTCTCCCCCCGTTTTGCCTTTACGAATTTAGAGAGCAGAACGGAATCGGAAGTAAATCGGTATAACCCCGTATTCTGCGCGATTTTGAGGCCGTTGATGCCGATATCTTCCCATACTTCTTCATTATATTCGTTATTCATAGCTTTTTCTCCAAAAAAATACGGAAACCGTTCGCCGATTTCCGTATTTTTGATTTTCCTTCTGATTGATTTTACACAAAATGTAAAATTATTCAGCCTTGATTGCGCCAACGGGGCAACCATCTTCGCAAGCGCCGCAATCAATGCAGGTATCTGCGTCTACAACTGCAGTTTCACCAAGAGAGATTGCAGAAACGGGGCAAGTATCTACGCATGCGCCGCAGCCGATGCATTCTTCAGAAACGGTATGTGCCATATCAGTAAACCTCCATAAATATTTCCAATCGAGATAATTCTCTTATCCGCATTTATTATAACATAAAATATATCTTTCGTAAAGGCATTTTATCGCCTTTTTTCGGTTTTTTTCAGAAATTTCAGCCGAGACTTTCGTAGCGGCGTATTACTCTTCTCCGCCTTCGTTGCCGTCATCCCCGTCTTCCGCAGATTCTTCCTTTCTGCTGCGGTTAAATTCCAACTCGTCCACGGGGAAGTCCTTATATACGATCGAGCCGTCGTTTCCGTCCATACGCACGCGCACTTTCATGAGCAACATATTGTTGGATACCACAGTCGCTTTGCCGTCCGGCGTAAGCACCTCGCCCCCGATTTTCGGCATCTTTTTGATGGCTTCGCTGTAATAGGCGTTTTCATAGCTCAGACAGCACATGAGCCTGCCGCAGAGGCCGCTGATTTTGCCCAGATTGATGGAAAGCCCCTGATTCTTCGCCATTTTGATGGACGCCTTGCAAAACTCCGGCATTGCCCCGGCGCAACAGCACTCCCTGCCGCAGGGCGCAAGGCCGCCGAGCATCCTCGTTTCGTCCCGAATGCCGACCTGTCTGAGTTCGATCCGCATATGAAACACGCTTGCAAGGTCCTTGACCAATTCCCGGAAGTCTACCCTGCCTTCGGAGGTAAAGTAAAAGATGATCTTTCCGCCGTCGAAGGTGAATTCGCAGTCGATGACCTTCATTTCCAGTCCGTGCTTCGCCACCTTTTCCTTGGCGATCTGCATCGCCTGCGGGCGGCGTTCTTCGTTTCTGGCAACGATCTCCTTATCCTTATCCGTGGCAAGGCGCAAAATGGGTTTGAGCGGCTGTGTGAGTTCGTCGTCCGTTATATTTTTTTGCGGAATGCACACCGTGCCGTACTCCGTACCTCTGGCGGTTTCCACGATTACGCCGTCGCCCTTTTTAAATTCAAAATTCCCGTGGTCAAAGTAATATACTTTGCCGCGCTGTTTAAATTGAATACCGACTATCTTTATCATTATTTATATCTCCTTGCATGCCGCAATCCTACACAGCACGCTTTCCAACAGTTGCGGAAAGACCGCATATAAGGCAAGCCTCTTTTCCGCATCCGCCAAAATCGTTTGCGCTTCCGTCAATGCGTGTACGGAATACCGCTCGGATAGCGCCCCTATTTGCGGTAAGCCCGTCATCAGGCTCGGCTTCGTTCCGTATTTTTCCGCAATGCGCACGCACAACGCATCCCGAAATACGAGCCGCAGTCCGTTTAAAAGATCCGCTTTATACTTCGTTTCGCCCCATTTGCGTACCACGGCGGGGATATCCGACGGCAAAGCGAGCGCGCACTCGCAAGCGCCCTGCAATACGGAAACGTAATACCCGCCCTTGGCAACGGCAAGCGCTTCCCCCGGTCTGCCCTCGGCGGATAGCGCTATCGCTCGGGCATCCGCAAGATTCGGCACCTGCCGCAAAAGATAGCGTTCCGTTTGTTCGTCGGTGAACGGCGCCAGCGTCCACTTTTTCACTCTCGAAAGCACGGTGGAAAGGAGCGGAGCTTCGCTCGTAGCGCCGAGCAGGAACAGCACGTCCGCAGGCGGTTCTTCCAGAACCTTCAGGAGCTTGTTCTGCACCGTTTCGGACATAGTTTGCGCATTATCCAGTATAAATACCTGCATTCCGCCTTCCATGGAAGAGGAATTGCTCTTTTCTATGATCTCCCGCACCATGTCTGCCGTATACCTTCCTTCCGGCGGCGGCAAAACCGTGCAATCGAGAAAGCTCTCCTGATCGATCAGTCGGGCTATCCGCTCCTCGCCCTTCGTGCGGAAAACGACCTTGGCAAATTCTTTGAGTATATCCCGCAGGGCGTACTTATCGTTGAAAACCAGCATATACGCATGACCGAGCCGATTTTCCGCACACTCGCGGCAGAACAGACGGTAAGCCATGGATTCTTTTACAAGTTCCTGCATACTTTTTACCCGATGAGGCCGTGCTTATCCAGAACGGCAAGCACCCTTTCAAAAATTTCGTCTATCGTGCCGTTTGCATCGACGACTTCAAACGTGTCGGGGAACATGGCTTTTTGCGCCAGATACCCTGCGTATACCCGATCATGAAAGGCAAGCCCTGCCGTTTCCATGCGGTCGTCGGCGTCCGCTCCCTTTTTGCGGGCAAACCCCAACTCGGGAGGCAGATCGAAAAAGACGGTGCAATCGGGCATAAAGTTTTCCAGCGCGTAGGCATTGACGGAACGGACGTACTCCGTACCCAAGCCTCGCCCGTAGCCCTGATAGGCAAGCGAAGAATGCACGTACCGATCGCACAGCACGGTTGCGCCCCGCTCCAGGGCGGGCTGCACGATCTCCTTTAAATGCTGCACTCTTGCCGCCGCATACAGTAACGCCTCGCACTCCGCAGTCATGGCGGTATTTTTGCCGTCCAACAGAATGCGGCGGATGCTCTCCGCAATGGCGCTGCCGCCCGGCTCCCGCGTAATCAATACGTCTTGGCCCCGTTCCCGCAGCCACGTTGCCAATTTTTGTATCTGCGTACTCTTCCCTACGCCTTCACATCCTTCAAAAGTAATCAAAGCCGACATACCGTTTACTCTCCGTTCTGGTCATGCAGAATGATATCCACGGAGCCGTCTTCATTGCAACCGAAAACCGCACCGTTCTGTATGTAGTTATGCGCCGCCAGACCGATGGGTTCCCCTGCCAATACCATGGGGTACCCCGGCGGTATGATGCCGATATTGGTTGCCGCAATCTTGCCGTAAACCTGCATTCCGGATTGGGAAACGCCCAGCTTTTTTAAAGCCGTGTTGTAATCCAAACCGAGGCTTGCCATGCCTGCGTCGATATCCGTTTGCACCACGGTGGGGTTGGGAATGCCGCCGTCCCACGCCGAAGCGAACTTTCTGTTCTTTTTAATATAGAGGAGCGCTTCGGTCAGTTTTTCCACTTCGAGCGGCGTGGACATCGGGGAAATGTAGAACATGAGATACCTGCCGTCGAAAAATTCCGCCGTCATGCGTCTTGCCTCTAACGCCTTTTGCGCCAACGGCACGTTGATTTTGGCGGCGGCCATGTCTACACACAGCTTAAACGGGTCCTGCGGCGCATAGGCTACGCCCGTTGCAGGTTCCTGCGGCGGTGCATTCGTTGCGCTTTCCGTCGCATCCTGCGACGCAAAGGCTTCTTTCTTGCGGGAATTTTCCGCCTGCATATATTTTGCAGCCTTCCGCTTCTTTTTCTGCGGCAAATACGTTGCGCCGCTCCCTATCCGCTCCTGCGAATAGATGCGCCCGTACTTCTTCCAAAGCGTAAGGGGCTTCCCGTACCCGTACAGATGATAGCCTGCTTCCGTCAGCTTCCGGATAGCTACCTGTATGGCACCCGTGCCCTTTTCGTTATACAGCTTATCCAGATCCGCCGTATGCTCCGCCACGTACTTTACGCCGAATTCCGCCGACGCCATGATCGGATAGGACGGGCTGGACGTGCGGAAAAGATTGAGCGACTTTAAGATATTTTTGCCCATTTCCGCAGAAGCAGCGGAAACGAGGGAAGCCTGCGTATAGGCAGGCATACATTTATGCAAGCCGTCCGTCCAGAGATTGGCGCAAGTTCCCGCATAATACTCCTTGTATTGCGGTATAAAGGCAAGGTGCGTGCCGTGCGCCCCGTCCACCGCCAACGGAATCTTCTTTTCTTTTGCCACCTGACGAATGCCCTTTACGTCCGCAATCGTGCCGTAATAATCGGGGGAAGTGATTAAAATACCGCAGACCTTGCGCAAACTTTCTTCCTGCAGACGGTCGTGCAACTCCTGCAAGCCGACACTTCTCGAGCGGGCGACTTTTTCCCGCT
>CAMAGA010000008.1 GCA_945833955.1 uncultured Clostridia bacterium | reverse complement strand
AAGATATACAACGGATAAGAAAAGGAGAATGACGGTATGCTGATACAAAAATATACGTTCGGGGATACAGCCGTATATTACGGGAATTGCGCAATCGAGGGGCATACAGACCTGTGTACGGTCGGGCTTGCCCTGTATCCTGCGGACGTGGCGATAGAGGATTTTGATGCGCTCCGTTGCGATTCGCTCGTGCAATGCGCATTTTTCGGGGACGGCGAAGATAATCTCGTAGATTATACGCAGGGGCTTACCATGCGCAATCACCGCTCTACCGTGCTTTCGCTCGTGGAACAGACAGCCGACGAGCGCGGCGTCGTTACAAAACTGACGGACGGAAAGGGGAACGATTACACGCATACGTTGCGGTATCATGCCGAAACGGGCGTATTTACCGTTTACGTCCGTTATCACAATCATACGGGAGAAATACGGACGCTCGCTTCCTTACAGAGCTTTTCCGTTTCCGGAATCGCCGCGCCCTCCCGTATGCAACGGGGCAAGGTTTCCACTTGCGGCCTGACGTTGCACCGCATGACTTCCGCATGGTCGAGGGAATGCCGTTTGAAGAGCGAAAGCTTTGCCGAGCTGGGATTGGATATGAGCTGGGCCCGCTACGGGGTCAAGGTGGAAAA
This sequence comes from uncultured Clostridia bacterium, assembly GCA_945833955.1. Taxonomy (GTDB): domain Bacteria; phylum Bacillota; class Clostridia; order Christensenellales; family Borkfalkiaceae; genus CAMAGA01. The sequence continues at coordinate 23,708 of CAMAGA010000008.1, read as the reverse complement.
ATTCGGGGTGAACGGGTCCATGCCCGTGCGCAATTATTTCCCCTTTGCCGCCATCGAGGATAAAGCGGAAGGCACGATCCTTGCCGCCGTGATGGAAGCGCCCTATTCGTGGCAGATGGAGGTGTATCAGGAAAAGGAGACCTGCGCCCTTTCCGGCGGGCTTGCCGATCGGGAAACGGGGCATTGGAGCAAGGAACTGCTCCCCGGGGAAACGTTCACCACGCACAAGGCGTTTTTGCGTATCCGTCGGGGCGGCGTGAATGCGGTATGTAACGATCTGTTGCATTTTATGGATTCCCGCCTTTCCGTTCCGCAAAGCGAAGAGTCCATGCCCGTTCTGTTTAACGAGTACTGCACCACGTGGGGTTGCCCTTCGGAAGAAAACGTTACCGCCATTTTAAAGGCGATAGAACCGTTACCCGTTTCCTACTTCGTAATCGACTGCGGTTGGTATAAACCGGATGATTGCGGTTGGTGTAACGCCATCGGGGACTGGGAGCAAAGCAAAGCGCTGTTCCCGAACGGCATCAGGGCGGTGGTGGATAAGATTCACGCCGCAGGCAAAAAGGCGGGCGTATGGTTTGAATTTGAAAATGTCGGCAGAGACGGTAAGCTCTTTTATAACGAAGATTGGCTGTTGCATCGGAACGGCAAAGTGCTTACGAGCAAAAACCGACGCTTTCTGGACTTGCGATCAGAGGAAGTAGACGAATATCTTTCCCGTAAAATGCTTTCCTTTTTAGCGGAAAACGGGTTTGAATATATCAAGATAGATTATAACGATAACTTCGGCATCGGTTGCGACGGATTGGAAGGCGAATCGGATAATATGGGGGAAAACGGCAGGCAGGTTACGGAAATCGGTATAGAATGGATCGATCGGATTCGGGACGCGATACCGACGATGGTTGTGGAAAACTGCTCGTCGGGCGGTAATCGCATCGAGCCGTATCGCATGAGCAAAGTTTCCATGTGCTCCTTTTCCGATGCGCACGAATGCAAAGAGATCCCGTTGGTGGCGGCAAACGTTTCCAGAGTGGTCCCGGCAAGGCAGTCGCAGATATGGGCGACTTTGCGGGAAGGCGACGATGCGGACAGGATCGTCTGGTCGCTGACGGCGGCAATGTTTGGCAGAATCTGCATTTCCGGCGACGTATGGAAGCTTTCCGCTAAGCAGATGGACTGCGTAAAGCAGGGGCTCGCTTTTTATGAAGGGATCAAGGATATCGTCCGTTACGGCGATATCGAGGTCATAGATAATACGGTGGAATATTACCGCGAACCTTTCGGGCGGCAGATCTATACCAAAAAATGGAAGGACTCTCTGCTCGTACTGTACCACGGCTTTGAAGAGACGGGCGAAAGTTCCGTTTCGGTAGAGGGTTACCGTCTGGCGGATGCTTACGCAAGCGCAACTTATACCTTGCAAAACGGCAAGCTCATCTTTTCGGAATGCGGGAATTATAAATCCGGAGCCTTTCTGTTCCGAAAGGTATAAATCGGTATAAACGAATAACGCATCTTTTTCTTCGGGGCGTCCGTATATTTCGGGAGCGGTTTACGCAAATTATGGATATGAAAAGACCGCAGACCGAGGACCGAAAAACCAAAGACGAACGGGAAGAATGCTTCCCTTTGGCGGAAAGGAGAAACGAAGATGCAGGAACAAGACGGTAAAAATTCCCACAGAAACGAAAACTATATACGGTACGTCCATTCTTTTGACCCTACCACGAAGCATTTTAAAAATTGTCTTCGTGCTTTTATGGTGGGTGGCTTCATCTGCGCCATCGGGCAATTTATCCGCTATATGTTGCAGTATCTTGCAGGGCTGGAAGGGGACGAGCTGGCAGGCACCACTTCCGTGATACTCATTTTTATCGGATGCCTTCTGACGGGCTTCGGCGTATACGATCGCATCGGCAGAAATGCCGGGGCAGGGAGCATCGTGCCGATTACCGGCTTTGCCAACAGCGTTTGTTCGCCGGCAATCGAATTTAAAACCGAAGGCTTTATATACGGTCTTGCGGCAAAAATGTTCATCGTTGCCGGGCCGATCATCGTATACGGCACGCTTGCCGGGGTGCTTACCGGGGTATTGTATTGGTTGATCGGATAAATTCAATTTTACGTTTATTTTAATATATCCGTTGGTAATAGTTGTTGACAGAACTCGCTTTTGGGTATATAATAGTATATAAGTAGTAATGCAATTGTAATTATTTTCTAATGCAAAGGAGGAAACTATAATGGGTCAGAGTCAGGATCAGAACGGAACCGAGAGAAAGAAGAAATCGCACGGTTTTTTCGGGTTTATCGGTAAACTGTTTACGTTTGTATTGATTCTTTTTATTCTTGCCAATATCGCCGTCGTCTCTTATGCCGCCATTCAAAAGAAGGATATCTGGCTTACCGTAAAGCAGGCCTACGGATACGTCTATTGTCTTGCCAAAGGGCACGACTATGCGGAAGAGACGGTAGAAGCCACCTGTGAAACGGAAGGCTATACGCATACCGTATGCAAGCGGTGCGGCAAGGAAGAACAGTACGCCAAAACGGAAGAGCCCTTGGGGCATACATACGAGCTGACCGAAACGGTTGCGGTTACCTGTACCACGGAAGGCTATACCTTGCATACCTGTACGCGTTGCAACGGTACGGAAAAGAGGGACGTTGTGCAACCCTTGGGGCACGATTGGGCAAAGGAATCTACCGTGCCTGCCACTTGTACGGAACAGGGGTATGATACGTATCAGTGCAATCATTGCGGCGAAACGGAAAAGCGCAACTTTACCGAAGTTTTGCCGCACGCTTATCGGGAAGAATACTTTGCGCCGAGATGCGAAGCTGACGGATATAAACTGTTTACCTGCGCCGACTGCGGCGCTTCCTATCAAGAAGTAGAGGAAGGCTCCGCTTTGGAGCACGATATGCAGTATTCTTCCGAAAAAGCGCCTACCTGTACGGAGGAAGGCTGGACTTTGTATTTGTGCGCCCGGGAGGGCTGTAACGAGAGTCGGGTGGAAAAGATCGCAAAGATCAACCATCAGACGGCGCAGGTGGAAAAACGGGAAAGCACCTGCGAAGAGGACGGCTACATTTTGTACGAATGTGCTATGTGCCATGGGACCAACCGTCAGGTGTTAAAGGCTACGGGGCATTCTCTGGTTTCCGCTTCGTCCCCGGCAACCTGTACGGAAGGCGCGTGCGAATGGGAATACTGCACCAGGAGCGGTTGCGATTATAAAGAGATATTGAGCGAAGGTTCGCCTTTGGGGCATATCTTCGTGAAAGGGGTTTGCGTTCGGTACGGATGCGGAGCGGAGGAAGTTTCTACTGCCGATATGCAGTTTGCCTGCGCAAACGGAACGGCAACGTTGACTCGCTATAACGGCTCGGCTGCCTCGGTACAGATTCCCGCCTATTATAATCAGCTGCCCGTTCGCTCCGTTTCCGATTATGCTTTCCAAAATTGCGCCAATTTAGCGGAAGTAACTATCCCTCGGGAAATCACGGAAATTTCCGCCATGGCGTTTACCAACTGTTCCGTTTTATCGAAAGTTTCGTTTAACGGTTCGGAAGTAGCGTGGCGGTACTTAGTGGAAAACAACACGGTGTTGAAGAGCATCGCCAACGTTTCCTTCGGTGTGGGGAACTACGGCTACACGACGCTTGCGCAGAATGAAAAGAATACCTATTACGCCATTTATTCGATGTTTGAAGATTTCCGCCTGAAAAAGACGGAAGTGCAGACCTTTACGTTCGATGGTCAGTTATATTATCAGGCAGGCAGTTTCCATTGCGATACTTACTCCGTTTCCCCTGCAACGGCAGCGTCCGTATTGCAGTTGGTGCGCTACGATTGCCCCACGTTCTGGTGGATAAAAAATTCCTTCATGATATTGGATGCAGGGCAGCCGACTGCGGAAGTGAAATTGCTGGTAGACGCCGATTGGACGTCTGCGGCGATTCGGGACGGATACGAACAGAGAATCGAAGAGACGGTTGTGCTCTGCCGGAATAAACTGACCTCCGCCATGACGGAAACGGAAAAGGCGAACGTTTTATTCGGGTACGTTTCCAAAGCCGTTTCCTATGCATATGATGAAAACGGCAATGCCGAAAGCGCAAACTGGGCGCACAGTATCGTAGGCTTTTTGGACGGCGAAGGCGTTGTATGCGAAGGGTATGCCAAGACGTATCAGTTGCTTTGCGACCGATTGGGAATCCGTTGCATGACGTTGATCGGTACGGCGTTCTCGCAAGGTTACTACGTGCCGCACGCATGGAATGCAGTCTGCACGGACGGCAACTGGCGGTACGTGGACGTAACGTGGAAAGAGTTCGGTACGGCTCGCACAACGTTTGAGCAAAATCACCGCAAATACTCCGAAGAAAACGGCGGTTTGTACTGGTGGTTCGCACTTCCCGAAAATTTCGTATAAATTGTAAAATCAAACGGTAAAACCGTCTTTCCAACGGAAAATCACCGCCCGAAGCGAGCGAAAAGCTTACGTCGGAGCGGTGATTTTTGCATATAGGGATAAAAAAGAGCAGAGAGCAAATAAACGGCTGCACCACAAAATTTCGGTACAGCCGTTTTTAAAATTTCGGTACAGCCGTTTTTGCGAACATAGTATTTTATTATAGCGTTCTTTGTCGTGTATGGAAGCCGCCTTATTTTTTTTGATACAACTATTTTATAAGGTTTGTAACTTAATAATTTAATAGATGCTGTTTCCTTGGCTGTCTATGGCGACCACTACGGGGAAGTCCTTGACTTCCAGTTTATATACGGCTTCACTCAATAAATCGGGGAATGCGATGCATTCGCTCTTTTGAATGCAGTTCCCGTACAGTGCGCCGGCTCCGCCGATGGCGGCAAAGTAAATCCTCCCCGTTTCGGCAACGGCGGCTCTCACTTCTTCGCTCATTTCGCCCTTGCCGATCATGCCGCCCAATCCGAGTTTTAAAAGGCGGGGCGCAAACGAATTCATTCTGGCGGCGGTGGTGGGGCCGCAACTGCCGCACGCCTTGCCTTTCGGCGCAGGGCAGGGGCCGGCATAGTAAATGTAGGCGTTCTGCAAATCAAAGGGCAGTGCTTTCCCTTCGTCCAAAAGCGCAAAGATTCGCTTGTGGGCGCAGTCCCGTGCGGTGAGTATCGTGCCGGAAAGCAAAACGCCGTCCCCGGCTTTCAAAGCGGAAAGGTCTTCCTCTGTCAACGGTAAAGTATATTGCATATCAAAGCACCTCCGATTCACAGCGCACGCAGTGGCATTGTATATTGACGGCAACGGGCAACCCTGCAATGTGCGTGGGGGCAACCTCGCAACTGACGCCGATGGCGGTAGTGTCCCCCTTGAACCCCTGCGCCCCGATGCCGAGCGCATTGATGCGCCGCAGCGATTCCGCTTCTATATAGCGGACGTCTTCCCGCTCGTTCCGGCTGCCGACGGGTCTTGTCAACGCTTTTTTGGCAAGGAAGGCGCTCGAATCGAATGTTCCGCCGATACCTACGCCCACGTAAACGGGCGGGCAGGGGCGGCTGCCTGCGTCCTGCACCGTTTGCACGATGCTGTCGATTACGCCCTCTATGCCCTTGGCAGGCGTCAGCATATGTAATTGACTCATGTTTTCGCTGCCGAAGCCTTTGGGTAAAAAAGTGATTTTGACTTGATCCCCTGCAACGATATCCGTATGGATGACGGCAGGCGTGTTATCCGCCGTGTTCACACGGGTGAGCGGATCGCATACGCTCTTGCGGAAATACCCGTCCCGATAGGCACGGCGTACCGCGTCGTTTACGGCGTCGTGCAATAACTTGCCCGTCAGAAACACTTCCTGACCGATTTCCAGCAGAACGACGCTCATGCCCGTATCCTGGCAGACGGGCATTTTTTCCTGCACGGCGATTTCGGCATTTTGCAAAACGGTATTTAAAGCAAACCCGGCGGTGGAGCCGCTTTCCGTATCCCGAGCTTCCCGTAAGGCAGTCAGGCAGGAAGGCGTCAGATTTCGGCCTGCCTGCAAAGCAAGCCGATATATGCAGTTTTCAATCTCTTCTGTATTTAAAGTTCTCATTGCAATCACCTCGGAAAAAATTATAACAAATTTTCGACGAAAAGTAAAACTTTTTTATTTACAAATTGCAGGATATTCTATATAATTATAATCATGAAACAGAAAAATATTGAAAAACAAGTATATAAACCTTTATCGTCTGCGGAAACGGGCGCGTTCTTTTCCTATATCTGCGTGGTTCCGTATATTCTGACTTACTTTTTGATCTACGTGGCGATTGCTTCGGGGATGGATACCAAAGGGCAAGCGTATATTTACTTTTCCAACGTCGCCAACGAGCTTTTGTATTTAGTCGGCGCCGTGGCTTTTTGCTTTTACCTCAAAAAGAAGCCTTCGTTCGTCGGCGTTGCCAAATTCGGGTGGCAGTATGCGCTCGTTGCCGCCTTGCTCGGCATTTCCGTACTGTGCTCCTTTTCCTGGCTGAACGAAGCCTTCTTAAAATTCCTCGGCTTATTCGGCTATACCTCTCCGGAAATTACCGTGCCCGATTTAAGCGGGGCTGGATTGATCGGGGCGATCGTTGCAATGGCGTTGCTGCCTGCCGTCTGTGAAGAGACGGTATTCCGGGGCGTGCTCTTTTCCGGCATGAAGCGTGCAAAACCCGTGTTTGCCGTTCTGGTCAGCGGAGCACTTTTTGCGCTCTTCCATAAAAACCCTGCGCAAACGCCGTACCAGTTTATCTGCGGCTGTCTGTTCGCTCTGCTTACGTTGCGTTCGGGCTCGGTATTCCCCGCCATGATCGCACACTTCGTGCAAAATGCCGCCGTGCTCGTGTTTACGGCTTGCGGCGTGGAGTCCATTGCTAACGGCTGGGTCATTGCAGGGGCGATGCTCGTCCTGATTGCTCTGACCGTTCTGTTGATTCTGAACAGATGCGAGTGGAAAAAATCGGAACGGAAGGAAGAGGCGGCGGAATGGCAGAATGGCAAGTTCTGGCTTTCGGCGGCGCTCGGCATCGCTTTCTGTGCGTTTGTGTGGATATATACTTTCGTCAGTTATCTGGGTTAAAATATGGTAAAAGTGGAAATAGTAGCTGTAGGTAAAATCAAGGAAAAGTTTTATCGGGACGCCATAGATGAATATTTAAAGCGCCTGACCCGCTTTGCCAAAGTAACGGTTACGGAGATAGAAGAGGGGAATTCCCTCAAAGCGGAAGCGGCGGATATTGTAAAGCGGTTGCGGGGGTACGTGATCGTACTGGCAATCGAGGGGAAAAAGATGACGAGCGAGGCGCTCGCCGCCAAAATCAAGAGCCTGTGCGACGAGGGAAAGGAGATCACCTTCGTCATCGGTTCGTCCTGCGGATTGGACGATTCGGTGAAACAGCGTGCGGACTGGAAGCTTTCCTTTTCGGATATGACTTTTCCGCATCAGCTCATGCGGGTGATACTCACGGAGCAAATCTACCGTTCTTTTATGATCAACAGCGGCAGTGAATATCATAAATAAGTGCTTTTTGCCCGCCGATCCGATTATAATATCGGTATATGGATATTTATGAAGAAGTAGACTTGTTTTACACGGCTTTTTCGGGGGAAAAGCGGATCATCGGGCAGTCCGAGGAGGGCAGAAACCTCTACGCCTTCCGAATCGGGCAGGGCGGCCCGCTCATCCTTTCGCAGTCCGCCATACACGGCAGGGAGTGGATTACGGCAAAACTTTCGTTGGCGCACCTGCAACGGGGCTTGATGGAGGGCAGCGCATGGATAGTGCCGCTCGTCAATCCGGACGGCGCCGTCCTTTCCCAGACGCGCTTTCCGCTCTGGAAGGCGAATGCGAAGGGTGTGGATCTGAACGTGAACTTCCCGGCGAAATGGGGCATGGGTAAGGAGAACGTGCGGATTGCGGGGAGTGCCGATTATATCGGGGATTTTCCGCTCTGTGCCAGAGAAAGTTCGGCTTTGGCGGCGTTCACACGGCAGATATCGCCTGTCGCCACGCTCAGTTGGCATACCAAAGGGGAAGAAATCTATTGGTACTTCGGGCAGACGGGCAGGCAAAGGGCAAGGGACAAACGCCTTGCGGAAATGATTTCCAAAAAAACAGGGTACGCATTGCGGTATACGCCGGGCAGCACCGGCGGTTATAAGGATTGGTGCATAGCGGAGTTGGGGATTCCGTCCTTTACGATAGAGGTCGGGGCGGACCGTCTGCCGCACCCCATTGCGGAAGCAACGGAAATCATCTCCCGGTGCATAGACGTGCCGGATATACTCGTACAAGGAATCAAGGAGCAGGTATGACTGAACAGGAAAAACTCATGAAAAAGGCGCTTGCCTGCGCCCAAAAGGCGCTCTCGGAAGGGGAAGTGCCGATCGGTGCGGTGGTAACGTTGCACGGAAAGGTCATCGCCCGGGGGCATAACCGCAGAACGAAAAAGCAAATCGCCACGGCGCACGCGGAAGTGGAGGCAATTGAAAAGGCGTGTAAAAAATTGGGCAGCTGGCGCATTCCCGAATGTGAAATTTACGTTACGCTGGAACCGTGCCCCATGTGCATGGGGGCAATCCTGAACGCGCGCATCCCCAAGTTGTACTTTGGCGCATACGAGCAAAAGGGGCTTGCCATGACGGAGCAACTTGCCAAGGCGAACCTTTTGAACCACACGGTGGAATACGAAGGCGGCGTATTGGGGGAAGAATGCTCGGCTATTCTGACGCAATTTTTTACGGGTATGCGGAAAAAGCAGAAAGAAGAAAAAAAAGCAGCCAAGCAGGAAGAAACTGTGGAAAAACCCGATAATAATAAAAGGATTTGATTTATTTTTCTTTTTGGGCAACGAAACGATTGACTTATGCAAAAAAAATTATTACAATTATACATATCATATGTGCGCCGAAAATAAAATGCGGCGTTATCAGCGAGGAAAAACTTTATTATGATGACCCATGTAAATGAAATTCAGTTGTTCTCCGGTAATTCCAACCGCCCCTTGGCGGAGGCGATTGCCAGAAAGTTGAATACGGAACTCAGCTCTATTGAAGTTACCACGTTCAGCGACGGTGAAATCAACGTGCACATCAACGAAACGGTTCGAGGCAGAGACCTGTTCATCATTCAGTCTACTTCCGATCCCGTGAACAATAACCTGATGGAACTGCTGATTATGATCGATGCGGCAAAGCGTGCCAGCGCCGGTCGTATCACTGCGGTAATTCCCTACTTCGGTTATGCCCGTCAGGATCGTAAAGCTCGTTCCCGCGATCCCATCACGGCAAAGCTGGTTGCGGATTTGATTACGAGTGCCGGTGCGGACAGAATTCTGACTATGGATTTACATGCGGCACAGATTCAGGGCTTCTTCAATATCCCCGTGGATCATTTGCTCGGCGGCCCTACCTTATACAATTATTTCAAGGAAAACGGCATCGTGGACGAAGACTTCGTAGTCGTATCTCCCGATATCGGTTCCGTAAACAGAGCCAGAAAGGTTGCAACCAAGCTCAACGTACCGCTTGCCATCATCGATAAACGTCGCCCCAAGGCGAACGTTATGGAAGTCATGAACATCATCGGGGACGTAGAAGGCAAAAAGTGCCTGATGGTGGACGATATGATCGACACGGCAGGTACTATCGTACAGGGCGCGATTGCGTTGAAGGAACACGGCGCCAGTGAAATTTACGCTTGCTGTACGCACGCGGTACTTTCCGGCCCCGCAGTGGAAAGATTGGAAAATTCCCCCATCAAGCAGGTCGTTATGCTGGATACCATTCAGATGCCGGAAGAAAAGCGCATCGCCAAAATGGTTACGCTCTCCGCTGCCGATATCTTTGCGGCTGCCATTCAGAATGTATATCTCGATCAGCCGATTTCCAAAATCTACGACTGATTTTTGCAAAAGAAGTGAATACGATCGCCACGGCGTTTTGCGGTGGCGATTTTTATGAATTTGCTATTTACAGATAAAAAGGAGTAACTGTATGCGTCTCATTGTCGGATTGGGAAACCCCGAACAAAAGTATGAACGGACTTTTCATAACATGGGTTTTATCGTTTGCGCAGATACTGCCCAAAAGCTTGGCGTAAGTTTTAAAAAAAAGGAATGCGAATCTTCCGTGGCGGAAGCGTATATTCACGGCGAAAAGGTGATTCTTGCCCGCCCGACGACGTATATGAACAACAGCGGCAGGGCGGTAAAACAGCTTATGGCAAAATACAAAGTTACCCCGGACGAACTGTTGGTCATTTACGACGACTTTGACGTGCCCAAAGGAAAAATCCGCATCCGCGCGGCGGGCAGCGCAGGCACGCACAACGGAATGCGCAGTATTATAGCGGAAACGGGGTTGACGAATTTTGCCCGCATCCGCGTGGGGATTCGGGATACGGAACGCAATATCCCCATTATAGACTACGTTCTTTCCGAAGTCCGCAAAGAAGATTATGAACTCTTTGCTGCCGCTTGCGATAAGGCGGCGGAAGCTGCGGTCTGCTTTGCGCAGGGAGAGGCGATCGATCGGATCATGAATCGGTATAACGGGTAAACAATGAAAAAGAATTTTTTTTCTTGTGAAAAGACGGGCGGCGAGTATGCGCTGAGCGAGGCGGATATTGCAAACGGCGGAAACGTCCTCTTATGTGGTCTGACGGACGAACATAAATATTTTTACGCTTCCACGTTGCGTATGCCGCTCTTATACGTTACGGCGGACTCGATTGCCGCCCGCAATGCGGAAGAGACCATCTCCGTTTTATCGGGTAAAAAAGTCGCCTATCTGCCCGCCAAGGACGAGGTGCTGTTTTATAAGGACGCACTTTCCAAGGATAACCTGTATAAGCGGCTCGTCGCTCTGGACGGGATTGCCGGCGGAGCGGAAGTGATCGTCTGCGAGCTGGAATCTCTGTTGCAACCCGTACCCCTGCAGATACAGAGCATAGAATTGGAAAAGGACGGGGAATACGACCTTTCCGAGTTGTGCGATCGCCTGATCCGCATGGGGTACAGAAAAGGCTTTCGGGCGGAGACGCAGGGGACGTTCGCTCTGCGAGGCGATATGCTGGAAATTTACCCTGTCAAGGCGGAAAACCCCGTTCGCATAGACTTTTTCGGGGACACCTTGGAAAAGTTCCGCCCCTACGACGCCGAGACGGACGAGAGGTTGGCGGAAACAGACTCCCTGCGCATCATCGCCGCAACGGACGTATACATCGAAGAGGAGGAACGGGAAGATATCTGCCGCACGTTACGGGAAGAGTGCAAACTCGTAAAGGGGTTTGAAGCGTGGAATCAGGCGCAGAGTATCGTGGAGGACATCTGCAATCGGGTATCTGCAGGCGAAAGTTTTTCCGGTGCGGGGTATATCCTGCCCATCGTGCGCAACCACGGTACGCTTCTGGACTTATTGCCTGCAAACTGCGCTATATTATGGGACGAACCCAAAAGGATTCGGGACAGGGCGGACGCCCTCCGCAAAGAGTTTTCCGAGCGGTATAAGAGCCTGTTTGCCGCCGGGGAAGTTCTGCCCATGAGTCTAGGGCAGATGGCGGACTTTGACGAACTCTTAAAAAAATCGGAAAAGTTTGCAAGCGCGGCGTTGCAGAATTTTGCGTCCAACAGCGGATTTTTCCGCTCGACGGCGCTGTATAATCTGCACTCCACGCCGGTAACCCGATACATGAATTCCTTTGCGGACGTCTGTCGGGATATGCGGCAGTGGCTCGCCAACCAATACCGCATACTGTGTTTTTGCGGCAGTGAAGATAAAGCCGCAAAACTGTCGGAAAGTCTTTCTACGGAAATGTTGCCCGTACAGAGCCTGCCCCAAAGCATTGCCGAGCTGCATAAGATAGCCGTCTCGCCCGAAGCGTTATCGCACGGATTCGTGTTGCACGATCTGAAACTGGCAGTTTTGGGAACGGGGGACTTGTATTTGCGCTCCGCTCCCGAAAAGAAGCTGATACGCCGCAAACGCGGGAATATGTTCATTGCCCCGGAAATCGGGGATTACGTCGTACACGAAGTACACGGTATCGGCAAATTGCTCGGCGCAAAGACGATCGAAACGCTGGACGGAATCAAGGAATACATGGCGATTCAGTATCGGGACGGCGATATGCTGTATATTCCTGCCGAGCAGATGGATACGCTGTCCAAATACGTTGGAGAGGACAACCCGCAACTCAACCGCTTCGGCGGCGTGGAATTTGAAAGGGTCAAGGAACGGGTTCGCTCTTCTATCAAGAAGATGACGTTCGATTTGAAAAAACTCTATTCCGAGCGCGCGCAAAAGAAGGGCTTTGCCTTTCCCGATCATGCGCCGCTCATGGAAGAGTTTGAAAACTCCTTTGAATTTGAACCGACGCCCGATCAGCTTGCAAGCATTGCGGAAATCAAAGCGGATATGTGTTCGGAAAAGGTGATGGACAGGCTCGTCTGCGGAGACGTAGGCTACGGCAAAACGGAAGTTGCCCTGCGCGCCATTTACCTCTGTGTTTTGGGCGGAAAGCAAGCGGCGTTCATGTGCCCGAGCACCGTCCTTTGCGAACAGCACTTCCGCACCTGCTGCAAACGGTTGGAGGACTTCGGCGTCAATATCGCCAAGCTCAACCGCTTCTGTTCGGAAAAGGAAAAGGAAGACGCATTGCGGGGGCTGAAAGAGGGTACGGTGGACCTTGTGGTCGGTACGCACCGATTGCTTTCCAAAGACGTGGAGTTTTACGATCTCGGCTTGCTGGTTTTAGATGAAGAGCAGCGGTTCGGCGTGGAACATAAGGAAAAGATTAAATTGCTTCGGCAGAACGTGGATTGCCTCACGCTGACGGCAACGCCCATTCCCCGAACGCTGCATATGTCGCTTGCCGGCATTCGGGATATCAGCAACATCAATACGCCGCCCGTGGACCGCATTCCCGTGCAGACGTACGTGGTGGACGAGTCGGACGTACTCATTCGGGACGCCTGCATTCGGGAAATTTCCCGTAAAGGGCAGGTGTTCATTCTGTATAATCGGGTGGCGACCATCGAAACGTTCGCAAGCCGCATTGCGCAACTCGTACCGGAAGCCCGCATCACCGTCGGGCACGGCAAAATGAGCAAGGAGCTATTGGACAGCAACGTATTCGGATTCTATCGGGGGGAATACGATATCCTTATTTCCACCACGATCATAGAAAACGGCATCGACTTACCCAACGCCAATACGATCATCGTCATCGACAGCGATCGGCTCGGTATCTCCCAGCTGTATCAGCTCAAAGGCAGAGTGGGCAGAAGTTCCCGTCTGGCATACGCCTACTTTACCTTCCAATCGGATAAAGTACTGACGGAAAACGCCATGCAAAGATTGAAGGCAATGATGGAGTTTACGGAGCTCGGCGCAGGGTTCAAGCTCGCCATGCGGGATCTGGAAATCCGGGGCGCGGGCGACGTGCTGGGCAGAGATCAGCACGGGCATATGGATAAAATCGGTTACGAATTGTATTCCAAAATGCTGAAAGAGGCACTCGGGGAGGAAGAACCATCCGCTCCCGAGCTCGATGTGCTCGCCACGGCGTATATACCCGATTGGTACGTGCCTTCCTCTTCCGCGCGGCTCGATTGTTACAAGCAGATTGCGGAAATACGGGGCTCGGCAGACTTCAAGCGGGTATCGGAATCCTTGCAGGATACTTACGGAAAGCTCCCCGAACCGGTAAAGACGTTGCTTGCGGTGGCGTTGCTTAAATCCGTAGCCCGCAAGTTCGGCGTCAAAAAAATCAGGGTCACGGCGTCGGGCGGAATCCTCACCTTTCCGTCTACGGCGGTGTTCGGAGAGGCACGGTTTAAGGCGGCTATGGCAAAGTTCCCGCAGAACGTAACGCTGACCATGGTCGGCGGACCGGGCATAGAGTTTACGGGAAGCACGAATGCGACGTCGGCAATCGTCAGAATTACAAAATTTTTAAAATTTGCATTATCTTTTGAGGGAATCGCATAAAAATCATTTGCACTTCCCGCAAAAATATTATATAATGTTTTATATTACGAAAAATAATACAGAAGTTTCGGAGTAGACTTTTATGAAGCACAAAATAATTTCATGCATTCTTGTTTTAGTATTTTTATGCGCCGCTCTTTCCGGTTGTACGCCTGTAACGACCAATCAGGAAAAGAATATGGAGCAGGTTGTCGCTACGGTGGATATCGCAGACGAAAAGGATTTTGCAACGAGCGAATATGCAGATTATGCCGCATTCCTCGGCGAATATTCGGAGAAGGCGGGCTACGTTTTAAAACGTGATCTGGTTGCGTACTTCCTCAACGAAGGTTACAACTACGTGCAAAGTTACGGTTATAGCTATGCGGAAACCTACGAGCTGATGATGGAAAGCCTTGTCAACCGTAAAATTATGGTACAGTATGCCATGGCGTACTTCCTCAATACCGACGCTTATTCCATCGAAGGCTTGAATGCGGCAATCGCCAATCTCGGTTCGGACTATTCCAACTACGAATATACCATTGCCGCGCTCTCCTATTTCCTTCCCGTAGAAGACGTAGAAGAAGCCAAGTACACCTTGCGCAAAATGATCAATGTAAGTCTCGACAATATCGAAAAGAACTACTATATTGAAAAAGACGAAACGGAATATGCGTCCGACGTGAGAACCCTGCCCACCGGCGTAGATACCGAAAACGAAGATTTCTACGACGTAAATTATACCATTTACACCGGCAGAAATGCGATTCCCGAAAACAGCACGTACGAAAAGCAGAAGGGTTCTACGCCTACGACCCGTAAAAAGGCATACAACTACTTCCTGAATAACTTAAAGTCCAACGCGCTCCTTTCCGACGGGGAAGACAGCCGTGATTTTGAAGACCTCGGTTATTGGGACGTGGAATTTGCTTCCCAACTCGAACAGTCCATGATTGAAAAACTGACCGACTGCTACGAAGACGAAGCCGTTTCCAAGATGACGAAATCTTACGTTCTGGAAAGATATACCGAAATTCTGAAGGGGCAGAAGGAAGATTACGACGCTTCTCCTTCCGCTTTTGAAACGGCTATCGGTTCCGTTTCCGATACGTCCTTCGTTATGTACAGCCCGACGCAGGGATTCGGATTCGTATACAATATCCTGCTTCCGTTCAGCACCACGCAGTCCAATATGCTTACCGTTTATGAAAACAATAAGGGCATGAGCAAGGACGAATATTACTATAAGAGAGCGGAATTGCTTCGCAACCTCACGGCAACCGATCAGCGTGAAACGTGGTTCACCGGGGCAACCGATTACAGCTTCAAGGTAAGCGAAGATACGCTCGTTTACGGCAACGGCGAATATCTGTTCTTTGAAGACAACGTCGTCAACGGCGGCAGCACTGCCCGCTACGAAAAGCTTGCCAACTATAAGGGCGCATACGCTTATAACGGCAAGGTAACCTATACGGAAGAAGACGGCTATAAGTTTACGCCGAACAAGCTGACGATTGACGGATTCATCGACGAAATGATCGGTTATACCGAATTTGCGGTCGGTACGGCGGCGCCGCATACGCTCCTTCTCGATAACAGCGCAAACTATTACACGAGAGAATATTATAACAATATTCAGCCGAACGGCGTTCTGGATGCAAAGAGATTTATCTATAAAGCAGGTCGCTTCGCAATGGATTTCAATGCAAATACCATGTTTATGGAATCTTCCGTATCCAATCAGGTTATGTCCGTAATAAACGAATTGATGTTCGCATATAATACGGATACGGCAGGTTTGAATACGTATCTCGGCTACACGGTTTCCGCATACGATACTTCCTACGTAAGTGAATTTGAATACGCTGCAAAGTATGCCGTTTCCAACGGCGTAGGCACGTATGCAGTCGTTCCTTCCACTTACGGCTGGCACGTCATCTACTGCACGTTCGCTTACGGCAGCGGCGAAGTTTATTCCTTCGACTGGTCGGAAATCGAAACGGAAGGTTCCTTCTCTCAGAAGTTCTATGAAGCGTTGAAGGATTCCGACAGCGGCTCCTTGACGGCTATGCGCGAAAGCGAAATCGTCAACAAGTACAGCAATGACGAATGCGTTGCAACGTATCCTTCCAGATATAAGGACCTCATTATTCTCGGGGAATCGCAGAGCTAAAAAGGGGATGGCGCTATCAGGCTATCGCTTATAATAATTAGGATACCATTACACCAAGGAAGCAGCGGATAACTGCTTCCTTTTTTTACTCCTGCCGTAAGGAGGAGCTATGATTCGGATCGTTCTATTGGGCATCATACAGGGGTTGACGGAATTTTTGCCCGTTTCTTCCAGCGGACACCTTTTACTGTTTGAAAAGTTGTTTTGGAACGGGGCGGCGCAAAGCTCGGGGTGGTTGAATTTGTTACTGCACGGCGGAACGCTCGTTGCCGTATGCATACTCTACCGCAAAACGCTTTGGGGGCTTTTTGTTGCGGCGGCAAAAGGGATAGCTTCCTTATTCGTTGCATTGTTCGGGAAGAATAAGCGCGCCGTGCGGGAATGCGCATCCCGTTATCACGGCGAGTATGCAAAAATCGGGCTATTGGCGGTTGCTTCCGTGCCTGCGGCAGTCGTGGGGATTTTTGCGGAAGATTGGGTGGAAAGGACGCTCGGTAACGGTAAAGTGCTGTGGCTTTGCTTTATGGTAACGGCTATTTTGTTGCTCGTTTCCGACAGGACGCGCGGTCAGGGGAAAATCGGGTTTTGGACGGCGGTCGGCATGGGGATCGGGCAGGCGTTTGCCGTGTTGCCCGGCTTATCCCGCAGCGGTACGACGATCGCCATGGCGTTGATTCTCGGCGCAGGCAGGGAGGAAAGCACCGAATTTTCCTTTTTGATGAGCATACCCGTGATTCTGGGCGGCATCGTTTTTGCTTTGCCGCAGGCGGCAGGCGGAGATACGGGCGTCGGGGTTGCCGTCGTCGGTATGGTCGCTGCGGCAGTTTTCGGCATCGTTGCGCTCAAAGCCGTACAAAAGCTGACCCTCGGCAAAAAGAATTACCTTTTCGCCATCTATCTTTTGGTACTTTCCGCAGTCTGTGCTATTTTGTCCGCGTATAATATTTTATAAGCGTAGCATACTGTGAATACGGAGGTAATGATATATGAGATTGAATTGCGGCGATAACTGCCCGAAATCCGGTGCTTATAATCTGCTGAATGCAGAAGGCAAAGTTCTCAATACCGTCTACGTAGACGAAGGTCAGAGAATGCCCCCTGCGCCTTACAGCGATTGCTATTACGAATCTGAAGAATAATCCGATAGAGAAAGAGGAGCTGTCTTCCGTAAAAAGAAGGCGGCTCCTTTTAGCGTAAACGCCCACCGTTGCGTGGGCATATATGTAAAAAAGCAGATTCCGATTACGCTTGACAAACGGGACGGAATCGTATATAATATCGGTAAGATAGGAGTATTTTATCATACAGGAGGAAAGTATGGCGGAAGAAACGAAAAAAACGGAAGAAACGGAAGAATTGACGGAAGCGGAAGAATCGGAAGAACATATATTACAGGACTGGAAGAAAAAATTTGCCAAATTGTACAGCCATGCTTCCATTGCGGAAGGGCAAGCCGTTGCCGGGATCGACTATCTGGGGCATTGGCTCGATTCGTTTCGGGATAAAGCCGGTTGCGACCTGACGGCGGTGGATAATGCATATAAAAAGGCAAGAAAAGGAATCGCCGACACCGTGGAAAATTTATACGGATTCGGCGAGGACGTAGAAACTTTTCTGGAAATTCAGGACGCAAACAATAAAATCAATAAGTTCAATCGGGAAAGAGGGGGACGGTACGCATTTTATGAGCGCATCCGCGCCTTTGCGAGATTGTATCTGATAGGCGGTCTTACGGAGGGGCTTCACGATTTTGCTTCTTTCGTTTTTATGGAGCGGACTGCCTGCGAAACGTACGGAAAAGACTATTGGCTTTATTACGCACTGCTTTCCCGTATCTATCAGGAAAACGGCAAGGGAACGGACTCGGATGCGATGTATAAGGAATCGCTTCGTCTGAATGCGCAGGGGACGTTTTTGTTCCGTATGCTTTCCGATCTTCGGTTCGGTCAGTATCGGGACGCATTGGAAGAATTTGCGTCTTTATCGCAGATCATGCCCGATAATATTTCCCGTATATGGATTCGTTTTGCCGGTATATTCCGTATGCTGGCAAGCGAGGGGAAGATTTCTTCGGAACGCCTGGACGGCATTATGAGCGACAGCCTTTTAAAAATACAAAGTCTGCTACATAAGTTTGACGCGTCCATCCGCAAAAAAACGGAACAGGAAATTGAAAAGATGAAGACGGGTGAATTGCCGCAGTATGAAAAACTGCCGCAGATTTGCGCGCAATACGGGGAGATGTATGCCGCAATTGCGCAAGCGGAAAAGAATAAGGCATTCCTGCGGTTCTGTATTACGAGATCTTCCAGATTGATCGACGAGCAGGAAATTTTAGCTTCCGTAAAGGAAACGGCGGAATCCGTGATTTCCGCAAAGGATCTGGAAGAGACGATTGAATTGCAGTATCGGGACTATTATCTGGAACATATATATCCTTATCAAAACGAAATCGCCCGTCGGAAGAAAGCCTTGGAACGGGAATTGGATTACGATGCCAAGAGCATTATCGGAATCGTCGGCAATGCAATCATCAAAGGGTTTTTGCCCGATTCGCCCGATCATGCCGTCAGCATGGGCATCCTTTCCGATTCCGTAGCAAAAGAGTATGAAGCATTTCGCAAAGAGTATCGCAAGATATTTCCCGAGCAGGTGGATCTGGACGTAGAGGGGCAAAAATATTGCCTGCGTACCGACGAACCAATTCCCAAGGACGTCATTTCGGAACGTGCCGAAAGACGGTTTAGCCGTAAATATTCGCTCCTGCGGGATCCGCTGTTTTGGGTAAGCATGGTCGTATTGCTTGGCTTGGTATGCGCAACGTCGGTCAGCGTCGCATTATTGATTGCAAAAGTGCATTGGGTGCGATTGCTGCTTTTGATCGGCAGCGTTCTTTGCCTTGGCGCAGCTTCCATATGCACGTGGTTGCATATCCGCAACCGTAAAAAGAGGCATACGGAGGATTTGACCCGGTTTTTGCAAAAATCGGACGCGATCGTTGCGGAATTGGAGGATATGATTGCGTATTATAAACAGATTGACTCGACGGGCGATGAAATATTGGCCGTAATTCGGGAGTCTAAAAAGGCGGTTGGAGGTAAAGTGTAATGGCTACGGAAGAACCGAACGTCAAAATCGAAGAAGAAAAACAGAGCGTTAAAGTCGGAGAAGAAGAAAAACCGAAAGAGACGAAGAACGACAATTTGGAAAATCCCTTTGGTAAGAATACGAGGAATAACGATTTTTGTCGCAAACTGATAGAAGAGTTTTCCCGCATACCGAATGAAGACGCAAAGCTGAGCCTGAAAGATCTGGTTGCGGAAATCATTGAAGAAGACCTGCTGGCGATAGACGAAGCGGTGCTGGAAAAGCAGGAAGCGGAAGAAAAGAAAAAGCAGTCGGGCGGAAACCAGAATCAGACGGCACAACAGGAAGAGAAAAAGGAAGAAAAAAAGCTTGAAAAACCGACGGATCCGGAAAAGATGTTTCGTTACGGGGTGAACTTGCAGGATCTTTTGCAGATTCCTTCCGCCGA
Source organism: uncultured Clostridia bacterium (assembly GCA_945833955.1). Lineage (GTDB taxonomy): Bacteria > Bacillota > Clostridia > Christensenellales > Borkfalkiaceae > CAMAGA01. Next base: position 4,018 of record CAMAGA010000008.1, on the reverse strand, counting down.
TCAGGTTCGGGAGAAGTTGGAGTCTTACGAGTCGGGCGTAAAAAAACAATTAGACGAAATTACGCAGAATGCGCTTACCATGCAGAAGGAAGCTACGGACTTAAACCGATGTATCGGCAAAGCCCGTACCGACCTCATCAATCGGAACCTGGAACAGATTGCTCAGCATATCGCCATGGAAACGACGGAAGCGTTCAGCCGATTGAACCGTTCCTGTGCGGATACGCGGGAAAACGCCCGTAAAATCTTTTTGACTTCCGCAAGGGAGCAGGTGGATACTGCCGGCGATTTACTGCGAATGCTCTGGAAGGAAGAAACGGGCTATTGGCTCACGTTTATAGTGATTGCAATGCGCGCACAGCGCATCGAGCAGACGGAGATCTGTAACGATGCGATCATGCGGGCAAAGATTGCCGATCGGGAAAAGACGGAATCGTTTTTCGTGTTGTATTATCATCGGACGGGGCAAACGGAAAAAGCCCGTCAGGCATTGCTTCGGTATTTTACGGATTTTACGCCCGATGAAATGAGCGAAACGGCGTTTATATTTATCCGCGCCTATCTGAACGGCCTGTTCGGAACGGACGAAGCGTTCTGCAAGGCGATGCAAGGGAAGTTGGACTCCTATTGCGAAGCGTTGCATTCCTCCAAAACCGCTTTCAAAGATGCGGAAAAGATGTTCCGACTGTTTATAGACCATATCGACGTTTCCGAATCGGAAGAGCTGCCTGCCGAAACGGAGCGCTATTGCGAGCAAAAGGAAGCCATCCGCAACGCCGTTTCGGACGCAAAGCGGATTGCTCTGTTTCAGGAGTACGCTAAGGCGGTGGAAACGCTGGCAAGCGAAGAGGAGCGGCAGGACCTTGCCGCGCAGGCGATGGAAGCTTCCTTTTTGCGCATGATTTCCGCCAACAGCGAAGAGGAGGAGCGGCTTTTAAAGATACGCGATTATTACAGGGATATAGCCGGCGCAAACGGCAATATCAAGGACGTAGAAATAGAAAAGAGAAAGGCGCTTTCCGGCGGCAGTTCTCTGACCCGAAAGCTGATGGAACACGCCATCTACAATACGGAAGATCAGGATATGCGGATGCGAGCGTTTGCATTGCGCAATGCCGGCGAAGCTCTCATTCAGACGTTGCAGAACTATCCGATTCGGGATGAAAAGGTATTTGCCGAGGAAAGAACCTACGTCATTCCGTCCAAAGTAACGGAACAGGATTATGCGTTTACGGTAAATCGTCAAACGGAATCGAAATATAAGAAGCATTTTTGTAAGGGGTTTACAAAAAAGAGCGTATTGAATACCGTATTTGCATTCCGAAATATGTTGTTTTTTATTCTCACGGTGCTGTTCGGTATATGTACGCTGGGGGCGGTATTCCTGCCGCAACAACCCGTTTTGTGGGTATTGCTCGGTTTTGCCGTACCGACGGGGATATTCCTGCTCCTTTCGATCATCGGCATCGGAATCGGATTAAAGAAGCATTATCAGGAAAGGCGGGAAGTTCTGGAGATTTACCGAAACTGCGTTCTGACGGATAAGTTGCTCTATACGGACTTTGATAAAAACGTGGAGGCAAAGAAATCTTTGCTGGATTGGCTGATTGCTATGTGAGGTAACACCGTGAGAGAAGAAGTCAGATATACGGAAGGGGAGCTTTTAGAAGATACCCCGGAGCGTGCAAGAGGGGAGTTTTCGGAAGACAGTTCGGAACGGGCAAGAAGAGCCGACAATCTGAACAGGAATATTCTGGAAACCCGGGTGCAAAGCGGGCAGATTCTTGTGAACGCTTTACAGGAATACGTAACGGAATCGCATCTTTACGGCAGAACGTGGAAGGTGTTACGCATGATTCATGCGACCAACGCGCAGATACAAGCCGTAAAAAACGAAAATGCTTTACCTCAATCGCCGAGTGCACTGTTTGAGCGGGAAATTCGGGAGACTTTTGCCGTTTCCCGAAAAAATGCAAAAGAATTGATTAAATTACGCAAATCTATGAGAGATTATAAATTAAAGGTAAAGTTCGATTCCTTAAAAACGGCTATATTGCAAGATAAGCCCGAACTATTCGATACGGCTTCCTCGCTGCCTTTCAAGTCGGCGCCGGTTATGCTCGCCCGCTTGTTGCTGGCGGAAAAAACGCACCCCGTGCGGACCGTTTTACAGACGGTCACTACGGAAAATAACGGCATTTTACATTATATGTTGGTTTACCATCTTGCAAGCGGCACGTTTGACAAAGCCCGGGAATACGCCGTATTTTTGCACGGCCGTGAACCGAGAACGGAGTTGCAGGCGGAAATTATGCTGGCGGCGTCCGAAATACTCTCCGATACGGTTTTGCAAGATACGCTGCGCAACGTTTTAAAGCAGGATGCGTTTTTGCAGGTTCTGCAAAAGGAAGCCGTTCGGGAGCTGTTCGGTATGTACGAAACGGTTCAGACGGATACCCCCGTACTGCAGGAATATTGCAAGGATTACGCCGCAGTAGCGCAGGCGATAGGTTATGCCGCCGCCGACCGCAAAATTTGCGACAGAATGATCCGACTGGTCAGGCGGGAACGGGAAACCTTCGATCTTGCCCGTATGCAGGAGAGAATGTTGGACGAAGTGTTTGCCGAAGAAGCGTATACGGCGGAGGCATTTTATACGGAATATGCGCAGCGCTATCTTCTGGAAAGCGGCGTTTCCGTGAATATGCGGAGTTTTATGACGCCTTACGTGGCAGTCGCGCTGCAACGGGCGGAAGACGAGTATGAAATACATTACAGAAAGCTCTTCAATCGCAAAGAATGCGTTCTGCAGATGGAAGATCGGGAATTTAAACTGGAATTTACCGAAAACGGAACGGAGCCCGTGAACCGGGAAGCGGTGCATACGGAATTGGAAAAAACGTGCGACGACTTATATCAGGACAGAATGAACAGCCTTTCCTATAGAGGCGCAACGGTGCTTGCTCTGTTTGCCGAATGTATGTTGATAGCGGCATGGGTATTGCTTGCGTTGCACGCCCCTTGGTTCTATACGGTGTTTTTGTCGGCGGGGGCTTTGCTTGCGGGCAGTATCGGTATGGCGCGGTTTTTTCAAAACGGCGCGCGGAAAAGAAGAATAACCAAAGAAATACGGAATCGGCAAAAGGAATACGGCAAAAAAATAAACCTTGCCTGCGCAGAGTGGAAGGAGTGCGTATCCCGCGCCGACTGCGACGCAGGAGTATATCGGGAAATCGTTGCGCTCTTGGACAGGGCGACGCATTCCGGGGAGGAATAAAAAATGTTGCAGAATTTGCCGCAATGGCTCGTATACACACCGTTGATTTTAGGCTGTTTAGGCGCGTTGATTTTATTCATTCGTGCAAGGTCCGTATTGACTTCCGCATCCTTTATCTGTTTCTTTCTGTTTTATTATTTAAAGCGGCAGGACGGTATCTGGGCTACGGATTATGAAAAGATCGTCTTTCACGTCGTTTTGCTCATCGGGGAGTTGTTTTTGATTTTGTCCGTTGTGGAGTTTTCCCGTATGGTCCGTATGCGAATCGTTATGTACGGGTTTTCCTTTATCATCGTCTGCATGGCACTCCTGTTTGTAGGGCAATGCGTTTCCGACGTGTGCAGATTCTGGGGCGTTATTCCGGAAAAGGTAGTTGCCATTCTGCAAACGGTCACGTGGTATCTTTGCGCCGTCAATGCGCTCTTCGTGTTTGCCATCAGCCTGTATTCCCGTCGCTTTACCTATTATCAGGCGGAGGAAGAGGTAAGGGAGAAACAACCGACGGAGGATAAGGACGAATCGGATGAAAAAGAGGCGGAAGAGCAAGAGACGGAAGAACCCAAAGCGGAAAAAGGGCAAAAACCCGTTCTTGCCGGCACGGAAGGTATGGTCGACGTAAACGATTTTTTGAAGAAATTCAAAGCTTCCCATACCGAACAAGAATAGTTTTTGAGCCGCAGAAAGTCGTATCTGCGGCTCTTTGCCGGGCTATGCCCGTTTTGAACGGTAAAAATTTATAGA
>CAMAGA010000007.1 GCA_945833955.1 uncultured Clostridia bacterium | reverse complement strand
GACACAGCCGTGGAAATAAAGAACGTGAATTTGTTCTACGGGAAGTTTCAGGCACTCAAAGACATCAATATGGACGTGCGCAAAAACCGGATCACGGCGATGATCGGCCCGAGCGGTTGCGGTAAATCCACGCTGTTGAAAACGCTCAACCGCATGAACGACCTCGTGGAAGGCTGTCGGGTGGAAGGCAGCATCCGCATCGGCGGCACGGATATCTATGCAAAAGATACGGACCTTTCCGCCCTGCGGAAAAACGTGGGCATGGTCTTTCAAAAACCCAATCCCTTTCCGCTCAGCGTGTACGACAACGTCGCCTACGCGCCCCGTACCTTTGGTATAAAGAAGCGGGCGGACCTCGATGCGATCGTGGAGGAATCGCTTCGTCGGGCGAGCATCTGGGAAGAACTCAAGGACCGACTGAACAAGAGCGCATTGGGGCTTTCCGGCGGACAGCAGCAACGGCTCTGCATTGCCCGTTCGCTTGCCGCCAGTCCTCAGATTTTGCTGATGGATGAGCCGACGAGCGCACTCGACCCGATCTCTACGGGAAAGATAGAGGAATTGATGGAAGAGCTGAAACGGGATCTGACGATTGTGATCGTAACCCACAATATGCAACAGGCAACGCGCATTGCGGATAGGACGGCGTTCTTCTATCTGGGAGAGCTGGTGGAATTTGCGGATACGGAAAAACTCTTCACCACGCCGACGGACGAAAGAACGGAAAGATACATCACGGGGAGGTTCGGTTGATGCAGGAAAAAAAGACGATTGCTTTGATTGCGCACGATAACAAAAAGACGGAAATGACGAAATGGGCGTGCCAAAACAAGGAGTATCTGAAAAAGTATCATTTATGCGGTACCGGGCACACGGCAGGGCTCGTTGCGGAAGCAACGGGGCTGGCGGTCGAGGCGTATCTTTCGGGTCCGTGGGGCGGTGATCAGCAGATCGGCGCAAAGATTGCGGAAGGGGCAATTCACGTCGTCGTATTCTTCTGGGACCCCTTACAGATGCAGCCGCACGACCCGGACGTAAAGGCGCTTTTGCGGATCGCAACGCTCTACGATATTCCCATAGCCACCAATGCGGCTACGGCAAACTGCATCGTGCGCACGCAAGCGGAATGACGAAATTTTTGGGCAAAGTCGGTTGCACTTTGCGTATGGCATTGGGGAACGTTTTGCGCTCCCCCCTTTGCGGTCTGCATTGTACTGCCTGCGCAAGGAAACGCTTTGCGCCTTTTGCGTAAAGCGGAGAGGAAACAGTTGAAATAAAAGGAGAAACGTGATATACTATGAGTATTCGGAACAGATACGAAACGGAGCTTTCCACCGTTTTCAATAAGTTGATCAAAATGTGTCGGGGTGTGGAGATCGCCATAGAAAAGGCGATCAATTCGCTTTCCCATCGGAACGAAGAGCTGGCAAAGGAAGTCATTCAGGAAGATAAGAATATAGACGATCAGGAACACGAAATCGAACAGGACTGCCTGAAAATTCTGCTTTTGGAACATCCCGTAGCGAGCGACTTTCGGGAAGTGAGCGCGGCTTTGAAGATGATTACCGACCTCGAACGGATCGGGGATCAGGCGGCGGATATCTCCGAAATCACCTTCCAGTTCGGTGCGGAAGACTTTATCAAGGAGCCGGAACACATCCGGGAGATGGCAAAGTATGCGATAGAGATGGTCAAGGACAGCGTGCTGAGCTATATCAATCGGGATCTGGACCTCGCCCGTTCCTTGGACCATCGGGACGATAAGGTGGATAAACTATTCCGACAAATCAAGGACGACCTCGTTGCGCTCATTCAGAAGGACGGCAAAAATGCGGATCAGGCGATTTTATTTATGATGGTTGCAAAGTACATCGAAAGAATTGCCGACCACGCCGTCAATATCGGGGAATGGGTGGAATATGCGATGACGGGTGTGCATAAGGCAGGATAAAGGAGTTTACTATGGCAGATAAAAAGCTGATTTATGCGGTGGATGACGAGGAAAACATTCGGGAACTGTACAGCGTTGCGCTCGGCAACGCGGGGTATGCGTCGCAGGGGTTTGAAAACGGCGAGGACTTTTTTGCCGCCATGGCAAAGGAGAAGCCTGCGCTCATCCTGCTCGATATCATGCTGGACGGCATGGACGGCTATTCCATTTTGCGGAAGTTAAAGGAGAACGCCGACTATAAGCACGTTCCCGTGATCATGGTCTCCGCCAAAGGGGAAGAAATCAGCAAAGTGAAGGGGCTGGATCTGGGTGCGGACGACTACATAGCCAAACCGTTCGGCGTTTTGGAACTGATTGCCCGCATCAACGCCAATCTGCGAAAGGTGCGTTACGACGGCGTGCTTCGGTATGCGGATATCTCGATCGATTCGGATAAGCACGAAATATCGGTGGGCGGCAACGTGCTGACGCTTACGTTAAAGGAATACGAACTGTTGCAACTGCTCGTGCGCAATGCGCCCAACGTGATTTTGCGGGAAGAGATCATTCGCACCGTATGGGGCGAAAACTACTTTGGGGAAACGCGCACGCTGGATATGCACGTGGCGTCCTTGCGGAAAGCCATTGCAGGCAGCGAGGCGCAGATTACGACCGTTCGGGGCGTGGGGTATTATTTGCGATGAAAAAGAAACTGATTTTATATAACGTAATTATAACGGTGGTCGTTTTGCTTTCCATGTTTGCGCTGGGGCTGCTCGTTACGAAGAGCAATTACGAAGCCATTTCGGAAAAGAAGATCAAGGAGATCACCGCCGTGTATGCGGCAAATTATACGGCGGATACCGTTCTGCCCGCAAGCGGCGAAGTGCGGGTTACCGTGATAGACGCAGGCGGCAACGTTTTAAAGGACAGCGGCATTGCCGAGATGGAAGAAAATCACCTCTACCGAGAGGAAATCGAGGCGGCGGCGAAGGGAGTCCCCAAGGTGGTCGTCCGCCACAGCGAGACGCTCGGCAAAGAAATGATGTACTATGCGGAAAAGGTGGAAACGGAAGATACTTACGTCTATATCCGGGTCGCCATTCCCACGGAGAGCATCCGTTCCTATATCGCCAAGTCCGTACCGCCCATGCTTGCCATTCTGCTCGGCGTATGGGTCGTTTCCGTCTTTGCAAGCGTTGCACTGAGCGGACTTCTTTTAAAGCCGCTTGCCCGAGTCAAGCAGGGCTTGACGCAGATAGAAAACGGCTCTTACCAAGAGATTTTGCCGACTTCGGACGATGAGGATATCAATCTGATTTTATCGGGCATCAACGACCTCGGCGAGAAGTTGCAAAAGAGCGTATCTTCCGCAAAGAGCGAAAAGCAGAAGCTGGACTACGTGCTTTCCAACGTGAGCGACGGCATCGTCGTTTTGGATGCGGAACGCAAGGTCGTCATTGCAAATCGGAGCGTATGTAAAACGTTCGGCATTCAGGATCCCGTAGGGAAATCCGTGGAAGTACTGACGGCGAACGAAAGCTTTCTTGCCGCCGTGGAGCGTTGCGCCGATAAAAAGGGAGACGAAATATTCTCCCTGCAGGTAAACGACCGTTATTTTCTCGTTACGGTGCGCTATACGGACAGCAACCTCATCATTGCGGTGCTTTCCGACGTAACGCAGACGAAATTGGGCGAAAAGATGCGTCTGGAATTTTTTGCCAACGCTTCGCACGAACTCAAAACGCCGCTCACGGCGATTAAGGGATTCAACGATATGATTTCCCTGCAAAGCAAGGAGGAGCCGATTTTAAACTATTCTGCCCGCATCGGCAAGGAGATAGATCGGGTCATTCACCTTTTGGGGGATATGCTCGACTTATCCAAGCTGGAAAATTCCACTTTGCAGGCGGAAAATCTGACGAGCGTGGACCTTGCGGAAGTGGCGCAGGAAGTCAAGGAAGCGTTATCGCACACCGCGGCGGAACGGGATATCCGCATAGAAATTTGCGGCGAAGGCACGGTAACGGCGGAGCGGGAGCATATTTACGAGCTGATGAAAAATCTCGTTGAAAACGGCGTGCGCTATAACAACGTCGGCGGCAAAGTGGAAATATGCGTCGCAGAGGAAAAAAACCGCGTTCGGCTGACCGTTGCGGACGACGGAATCGGCATAGACGGAAAGCACCAGAGCCGCATATTCGAACGCTTCTATCGGGTGGATAAATCCCGTTCCCGCGCAACGGGCGGTACGGGGCTGGGGCTTGCCATCGTCAAGCACATCTGCGACCTGTATAATGCGGAAATTTCGCTCAAATCCAAGCTCGGCGCAGGAACGACGATCGAGATTACGTTTACAAAATAGAAAAAAGTTTGACTGCGCAGGATTGCCGCTTGCAAAAACAGAACAGAGCCGCTCCCGACAAATAGTCGGGAGCGGCTTTCCGTTTTGGGGAAAAGTCGGCTTTCCATACCGATTTTCGCAGATTTCAGAAATATTTCGCAGTTTTTTTTTAAAAACAAGAGGAAAAATTTTCATTGATTATAAAAAAGGGTTGATTTTTATAGCCGAACGTGTTATAATTAAACACAGAAAACAAGGGATACTTTTAAAAGTTGGAATTGTTTAGAAAAAATGCAAGGAGCAGAAGTGGGTTTTTTGCATATATAATTGCATATTTCAGTAAATAAAGTAACAAGGACGAAGTTTTTAAAAGTAATAAGGCGCAGTTTTTATAGGAAGAATGCGCACGGTAAAAGCGGAGGGAAGACAACGTTCCATAAAAGCAGTGCGTTCCCGATGAAAACGGTTTGGCTTACCGATAATAGGAAACGCTATCAGAACGGGAGATTGGAAGCTATGAAAGAAGGGAGGTGAGAACGGTATAGTTCCGTTTGGAATATTGCATAGGAAAGGCATTGCAAGACGCAACGGTTTCAAGGGTGCGGTCGTTTTTCATTTACGGTCGGAAGGGAAGCGGTACGGCGCTTGAAAAGGAAGCAAATTCAACTTTTTAATTCGGATTGAGAAAATTACGAAAGAAAAGCAGGAAAAGGAAGACGCTTGGAAGATACGGATAGGTAAGGCGCTCCCTGTTTCCGAAAATGGAATCAAAAAAAACAAAAGCGACAAAGACCTCTCGCAGGAGCTATGGAAGAGAGGATTTTTCCTATCGGGCCGAATGGCGGAAGCATTTTGTCGGATGGGGAAAGAAGATGCCGTCGAATCCGGATGGCAACGTAGCTCAATAAGAATAAATCAAGGAAGTATTTAAAAATGTTGAAGAATGATGAAACACAGGAAAGAGAATCGGTTATCAATAACGAAGTAATTGGCAGAAGACTGAGAACGTTGCGTGCGGAAAAGGGATATAAGCAATTTGATCTGGCGAGAGAGCTGAACGTTTCCCAGCAGTCGTACTGTCTGTATGAAAAGAATTTTGCCTCCGTCAGCGTAGAAACGCTGGTAAAAATCTGCAAACTGTATAACGTGTCCGCAAACTATATTCTGGGGCTTTCCGACGAAAGAACGCCGCTCATTAAGGAAGATAAGGGCATGGAAGCCGTTACTGAGGATCCCGAACTGAGCAAAGCGCTTGTAAAATTACTGAGCGTTTTGAAAAGCAACGACTGATCCGCATACCGTAAAAATAAACCCGAATCGAAGGTAATAAAATCCCTCTGTAAGAAGTTCTTACAGAGGGATTGATTTTATGTTACAGAGGGATTGATTTTATAGCCAGGTTTCCAAAAGAACGGAACGTGTGTCTATGCTTTGCACCCGTTTCCGTAGCGGCAGGATATACGGGGCGGATACGGATAATTCGTCTATTCCGATTTTGAGGAAGAACTCCGTAAGCGTTAAATCCCTGGCAAGCTCTCCGCAAATTCCGATCCACTTGCCTTGCGCATGAATGGCGTCTGCGGCAAAGCGGATGAGCCTTAGCAACGCCTTGTGGCGGGGGTCGTAAAACTTTTCCAGCGCCTGATTCTGCCTGTCTATTGCCAGCGTGTACTGCGTCAGGTCGTTTGTGCCTACGGAGAAGAAGTCGACTTCCTTTGCCAGCTCGTCTGCAATGAGTGCGGCGGCAGGCGTTTCGATCATGATGCCGATGGGCATATCCGCGCGGAAGGCTACGCCTTCTTGGCTTAGCTCCTTCTTGACTTCTTCCGCCAGCGCTTTCACGAAGCGGACTTCCTGCAAGGAAGTGATCATGGGAATCATAACGGAAAGGTTGCCGAATGCACTTGCACGGTAAATTGCCCGAAGTTGCGTTTTTAAAATTTGCGGACGGTCGAAGCAGATGCGCACGGAACGATAGCCGAGGGCGGGATTTTCTTCGGGCGGCAATTGAAAGTATTTTGCCTGTTTGTCTGCGCCTATATCCATCGTGCGGATCACGATCGGTCTTCCCTGCATCTTTTGTACGGCGGCGGAGTACTCCGCAAACTGCGCTTCCTCCGTAGGGTAGTCGGTAGATTCTAAGTACAGGAATTCACTGCGGAACAGTCCCACGCCTTCCGCACCGCTTTCTATTGCGACGTCGCATTCTAAGCTCCGGCCTACGTTGGCGAGGATAGCCGTCTTTTTGCCGTCTTTGGTAACGCTCTCTGCATTTTTTAAAGAAGCGAGCATTTCCCGTTCGGCAAGCAGTTCCGTTTGTTTTTGTTTGTATTGTTGCAGAGTGGCTTCGTCGGGATTGATATAGACTTTCCCCGTAAAGCCGTCTATCACGCAAAGGCAGCCGTCGAATTTTTCGGGAATTTCCGTCTGCGTGTTGACGACGGAGGGCAGGGAAAGCGTTCTTGCCAGAATGGCGGTGTGAGAATTATTTGAACCGCGTGCGGTTACAAAGCCTAAAACCAGACTTTTATCCAGCTGCATGATCTGAGCGGGGGTCAGATCCGAAGCTGCCAGAATGCAGGGGGTAGAAAGGCGCACGCTTTCTTCCTCGATTCCCAAAATACAGTTGCATAACCGATTGCAGACGTCCAGAACGTCAACGCTCCGAGCCTGCATATATTCGTCTTCCATCTGCGCAAACGTCTTTGCAATTTCGTTCCCCGCTTCTTTTACGGCGTAAGCGGCGTTTGCGCCTTGCTTGATGCGGTCGATTACGGCGTCTTCCAGATCGAGGTCTTCCGTCATATCGATGTGCATTGCAAATATTTCCGCATCGGACTTACCGACGGAAGAGAGCGCACTTTCATAGAGCTTTTGCAGGATGCTCACAGCTTTTTGTTGTGCGGCGCGGAATTTGGCCTCTTCTTTTTCCGCACCCTCTCCTTTGGCGTCCGTTATCGTAGGTTTCTGAGAGTGCATAAGGCGTAAAGGACCGATGGCTACGCCTTCCAGGACGCTTTTTCCTTGATAAATGTGCATGATGATCCGATTGTTTTACAGGTTCGCTTGCAGGAACGCTTTTAAATTGACAGCCGCTACTTCCTCGTCCGCTCCTTCACAGTTGACGGTAACGGTATCGCCGCACTTTGCAGCGAGGGACATGACGGCAAGCAGACGCTTTGCGTCCGCCGTTTTGTCTTTGCAGCGAATGGTTACGGAAGAGGCGTATTTCTTGGCTTCGCGAATGAGTTGTCCTGCGGGACGGGCATGAATGCCTTCCTTGTCGGTGATGATATATTCAAAAGTAATCATAATATGATAATCTCCTTGTATGAATTTATTCTGTATCCTGGGGTATATTTTTCTTGAGTGCGCTGAGCATGATTGCGCCGACCAAAGACCCGACGACCAAAGCGAGTATATACCAATACCAGCCTTGTACGACGGCGAACACGAACACGCCGCCGTGCGGCGCAGGGGTCGTACAGTTAAAGAGCATGGAAAGCATACCGGCAATGCCTGCGCCTACCATACAGGACGGAATGACTCGCTTCGGATCGGAAGCGGCGTAGGGGATCGCACCTTCCGTAATGAAGGCGAGACCCATCAGATAATTGACTTTACCGTCCATGCGCTGTTGTTTCGTCCACTTTTTCGGCGTAAGCGTAGTGGAAAGCGCAATGACGATCGGGGGAACCATACCGCCGATCATGACGGCTGCCATGACGTTGGAACCCATGAGACCTTTATCCAGAGCAGCGGCGATTGCAGCCGTACCCGTAACGTAAGCCGCCTTGTTGATGGGTCCGCCGAAGTCGATGGACATCATCGCACCGAGGATAAATCCTGCGACGGCCGCAAGCGCAAGGTTCTTTTCACCCGATTCGGCAAGCCGTGCAAAGCACCATTCGAGCCCGAGTCCGATATAAGAGAAGGGCACGTTGAAGAAGAACATGACGACGCCCATCAGAAGCGTACCGACTAAAGGATAGACGAAGGTGGAGCGTATGCCGTCCAGACTTTCGGGAATCTTTGCCGTCAGTTTGCGCAATAAGAGCACGATATATCCGCCGGCAAACCCTGCAAATATAGCGCCGAGGAAGCCGGGCGTTGCCTGCAAATCGACGCCCCAGACGAGCGTTGCGACGTTGAAGGTACCTTTCGTTGCCAGCATACCGCCGACGAATCCTACGACCAGACCGGGACGGTCGGCTATGGAATAGGCGATAAACATGGCAAGTATGGGCAACATAAAGCCGAAGCAGGCGTCGCCTACCGTGCCGAAAAACTGTGCGGCTTTGGTATAACCGCCAAAGGCGGATCCGGCTACGTCCGCATAGGCAATATCGCAAAGGAATGCGATCGCCTTTAAAATACCGCCGCCGATGACGAACGGCAACATATGCGATACGCCGCACATCAGATGTTTATAAATGCTTCTGCCGAAGCCGCCGCCGGAAGTTCCGCGGTCCGCTTCCGCTTTTTCGCTGCTATGGTATACGGGCGCATTGCCGTTTATGGCTTTTGTGAGCAATTGTTCCGCTTTGTGTATGCCGTCGGCTACTTTGGTCTGTATCAGCTTTTTGCCGTCAAAGCGTGCCATGGGTACGTTGGCGTCTGCCGCAATGACGATACAGTCCGCATTGGCGATCTCTTCCGAGGTAAGCTCGTTTTTCACGCCGCCGGAGCCTCTCGTTTCCACTTTCAGGGATATGCCGAGTTTTTGCGCACCCTGCGTTAAGCCTTCCGCCGCCATATAAGTGTGTGCGATACCCGTCGGGCAGGAGGTAACGGCAAGCACCCGATAGCGTTCCGCATTTTCCGTTTTCGGGTCCGTCGCTTCTGTCTCGCCTGCTTTTTCTTCCAGCAGTCGGATGAATTCCGTTCCGTTCTTTGCGCTCATCAGGCGGTTTGTCAGCTCGCTATCCATGAGCATGGCGGAAAGCTTGGCAAGCACGTCCAGATGTACGTTGTCTTCGCTGTTCGGTGCGGCGATCAGGAAGAACAGTTTGGCAGGTTCGTCGTCTAACGATTCAAAGTCTACGCCGCCGGGTACGACCATGGCAACGAGTCTCGGTGCGGTAACGGCGTCGCTCTTGCAGTGGGGTATGGCTATGCCTTCGCCTATGCCCGTAGTGCTTTCTTTTTCTCTCTGTAAAACGCCCTTGCGGTACGCTTCCACGTCGCGTAGAACACCTGTCTTTGCCATCAATGCAACGAGCGTATCAATGGCGTCCGCTTTACCGGTAGGGGCTGCATCCAGGAGAACGGAGTTTACTGAAAGTAAGTCTGAAATTCTCATACATTTTCCTCCAAAAAATAAATTAAATAAATTGATTACGAAGTTGAATCACGAGCTCTTTTTCTGCAAGCCAAGAGGAAAATGCAGTGGCGGAGCCTGTTGCAATGCCTGAAGTGAATGCCTGCGCATAAGAATGCGTGCGGATATATTCTGCGATGAATCCGGCAATGAGGGAATCGCCTGCCCCGACCGAATTGACGACCTTGCCCTTCGGCGGCAGACGGCGTAGTACCTGCCCGTCTTGGGTTACCATTAAAGCGCCCTTGCCGCCCATAGAAACGATTACGTTTTCCGCACCGAGTTTTTGCAGTTCTTCGGCGTACTGTACGATTTCCTCTTCCGTTTTTATTTCTACGCCGAAAATCTCGCCGAGTTCCTGCACGTTGGGTTTGACCAAAAACGGTTTTTGCGGTAAACTGTTTTTGAGTAGTTTGCCCGTAGCGTCTACGACGACGTTTACGTTACGGGGGGAAAGCTCGCGCATGATGTCCGCATAGATCGTGTCCGGCATACCTTGGGGAATACTGCCTGCCAGAACGAGCCAATCGCCCTCTTTTAAGGTCTGCAATTTTTCTTTTAGCTTGCAAAGGGCTGCCTCGTTTACGGCAACGCCTCTGCCGTTGATTTCCGTTTCCGTATCGCATTTCAGCTTTACGTTGATGCGGATGTTCCCGTCGGTTTGGATAAAATCCGTGGTAATGCCTGTTTGCCCGAGCATTTCCGCAAGCAGACCGCCCAAGGTACCGCCGATAAATCCGAGTGCGACCGATTCCACACCCAATCTTTTTAATACGATGGATACGTTTATACCTTTCCCCCCGGGGTGAATGTATTCCTCTGTTGTACGGTTGGTTTTACCGAGCATAAGGGTTTCTGTCCGGGCGATATAGTCAATCGCCGGATTGAACGTGATTGTGTAAATCATTTAGCACCTCCCTGAATACTATTGATGGATAAATAATTGGCGATTATTTTATCTGCGGGTTATTAAAAGTCGGTAACCATTTTATTTTTCCCGTTTTGCGTCGAGGTCATACGCGGGAAAGGAAAAGTAAAAAATATTGAAGGGGTAAAAAGGGAAAGCATACCCGACGGTTAAGACGAATCCGACTACGGTCGGGAAGGAGATTCCTGCAACCCGAAGTTACGTTTCTGCCGCCGTACGGTTCCTTCCGTCATTCGTTCGGCTCTACGTTCCCGTTTTTTCGGGGGAGGAGAATGAAGCTTGTTTTCAGAAATTTTTGATGACAAGAAGTTATATTTGATTACAAATATAGGATACCATATTATTTAAAAAAAGCAAGAGAATAAAAAAATTTTCTTCTTTTATTTTTGCTTTGCCGGATAGGCGGATCAGAAAAGGCGTTCGGTAAAGCGATTCGGGGCGGGGAAAGGGTGTGTTCGGGCTTTATCGGAATGCAAAAACGGACAAAGTAAAAAAAATTGTAAATCGGGCAGGATTTTCTGAAAAAACCCTCGCAAATTGTTTGTAAAACGGCTTCGGACGTGGTATAATATAAAAAATCAGACCAAACATACAAGCTTTAAAAGAGGTTTTTTCATGCTCAATTCTTTATTACTCACAACCAATGCAAACGAAACCGTATATTTCATCGTCAGTATCGTCTTCATGATACTCATGTTAGTTTGCGCAGTAGCAGCTATTATACTCGTAATCATGCAACCCGGCAGTTCCGACGGTATCGACGCGCTCGGCGGTTCCAGCGAAACGTTCTTCGGCAGAAACAAGGGAAAGTCCATTGAAAGCAAAATGAAAAAGTGGACGGTCATTGCACTCATCGTTCTGTGCGTTGTCGCCGTTGCATTCTACTGTGTACAATATCCGGATTTCTGGTTAGCTGTTCCGAAATCTTAAAAAAAGAAATTACGGTTGTTCTGCGTTCGTCGGAACAACCGTTTTTTTAGCGAAAAGAGGTTTATTTTGAATATTAAAAGTTATTTAACCGAATTGATACAAGGCGGCGTTTTAGACGGCAAAACGGAATATGAAATCTGCCGCTATCTGCGCATCGCCCCCAGGGAAGCCGCTTACGTCTGCGATATTTTGGACGAGCTTTGTAAAAACGGCGTTCTGCTCTGCCGGGGCGGCAGATATACCACGCCGCAAAAGGCAGGCGCGGTGCGGGGGAAAATCGTAGGCAACGAAAAGGGCTTCGGCTTCCTGATTCGGGACGACGGAGCGCCCGATTTATTCATTCCTGCCAAATATATGGGCAACGCCATGCACGGCGATACCGTTCTGGCTCTGCCCGTAGCGGATGCAAAGAGTACGGACACGGCGGAAGTCGTCAGCGTTTTGGAGCGGGGATATACCGAGCTCGTGGGCATCGTATACTCTACGCCGCAGGGCGTCTTCGTGCATCCCGATAACAATAAATATTGCAGCGATATCTTTTTGACAAGGCGCAACGCCGTAACGGCGCAGGACGGGGATAAGGTTGTCGTGAAAATCACTTCCTACCCCAAGGGCAAAATGCCCGGCGGGGAAATCGTGGAAGTGTTGGGGGATTCCACCGACTTTTTCGTGGAGGAGGAGTCCGTCATCCGCACGTTCGGTCTGGCGGAAACGTTCCCCGATGCCGTTTTACAGGCGGCAAAACGGCAGTCCGAACGGGAGATTGCGCAAGGCGGCAGAGAGGACTTCCGAGGCGAGCCGATCATCACGATCGACGGGGAAGATACCCGGGATATAGACGACGCCGTTACGCTCAGCGTAGAAAACGGCAAGTACCGTTTGGGCGTGCATATAGCGGACGTCTCCTATTACGTGAAAAAAGGGTCCGTGCTGGAAAGGGAAGCGTATAATCGGGGTACGAGCGTGTACTTCCCCGATCGGGTGTTGCCCATGCTCCCCAAGGAACTTTCCAACGGCATCTGCTCCTTAAACGAAGGGGAAGACCGCCTGACGATGAGCTGTATTCTGACGATCGACGGGGAGGGCAACGTGCTTTCCGCACGTATGGCGGAAGGCGTCATCCGCTCCGCCCATCGCATGACCTATACGCAGGTGCAGGCGATTTTAGACGGCGAGGAAGCGGTTTGCCGTACCTTTGCGGACGTTGCGCCCATGATCGGAGAGATGGGGAAACTCGCACTGATACTCGAAGCAAAGCGAGCGGGGAAAGGCGGCATCGATCTGGAAATGCAGGAAGCCAAAATTTACATGGATGAAGAAGGGCACGTCTGCATCCCGGAATACAAGCGCACTTTGGCGCATCGCATGATAGAGCAGTTCATGGTTTCCGCCAACGAAGCGGTGGCTCGGTTTCTGGAAAAGCAGGAGATGCCTGCGCTGTACCGTGTGCACGAGCCGCCTTCCGTGGAAAAGGCGACTTCGCTTCTCACCTTTTTGCACCTTGCGGGCATCCCCGCCGGGTTCGATGCGGAAAACGTACAGCCCATGGACTATAAACGCATTCTGGACGGATTGAGCGATTCGCCCAAGAAGAATATTCTGCAAAAGGTCATGCTGCGCTCCATGCAGAAGGCAAGGTACTTTGCGGAAAATCTGGGGCACTTCGGGCTGGCGAGCGACTGTTACTGCCACTTTACTTCGCCTATCCGTCGCTATCCCGATCTGTTGGTGCATTCGGTGTTGCGGCTCGTTTTAGAGGGGCGCAAGGAAGAGGCGCGGCTGCGGTACGGGAGCTTCGTGCAGGAAGCCGGGAATCAGTGTTCCAAAACGGAGCGGAATGCGGACGAGGCGGAGCGCGCGGTGGACGACCTGTACAAAACGCTGTATATGTACGAAAGAATGGGGCAGGAGATGGAAGCGACCGTCTCTTCCGTTACCAAGTTCGGCGTATTCTGCGAGCTGGATAACTCGGTGGAAGGTCTGGTGCGTCTGGAAGAACTGCCCTATGACGAATATGAATTTCTGGAAGACAGAATGTGTATGCGCGGCAGAAGGCACAGTTATGCCATCGGGGACAGAGTGCGTATCAAAGTAGTTGCCTGCGACTGGGGGTTGCGCAGAACGTATTTCCATATCCTGGAGGAAAAGTCAAATGGAAAGAAAAGACAGTATCAAGGAAATCGCCTATAATCGTTCCGCTTCTTTCGAGTATTTCATCGGGGAAAAATTTGAAGCGGGAATCGTGCTGGAGGGGAGCGAAGTCAAAAGCCTTCGCCTCGGAAATTGCAGTTTAAAGGATGCATTCTGCCTGCTTGCAGGCGGCGATATCCTGCTCAAAAATATGCATATCGCCGTGTACGACAAGGCGGGGGCTTTCAATTCCAAGGACGCCAAACGGGACAGAAAGCTTTTACTGCACAAGTCGGAAATCGGCAAAATCGCAGGACAGATCAACCGCAGAGGCTATACGCTGGTGCCCGTCCGCCTATATATGCGGGGTTCGCTTATCAAAGTGGAGGTTGCGCTCTGCCAGGGCAAGCATACCTACGATAAAAAGAAGTCGATTGCCGAGCGGGATCAAAAACGCGCCGTCGATCGGGAACTGAAAAATTACAGACCGTAAGTTCTGCCCGGCAGGCGGTAACGCTTTGCCGAAAAAAGCTTACGGAAATAAAAAAGAGAAGGGTGCAAAGAATCGCATCTCTTCTCTTTTTGTTCGGCGATTTTTGAAAAATCCGAAAACTCTACGGAGCGTAGGTTTTCTTTTTAGAAAAAAAGTGCTACGATAAAGAAAAACGGACGGGAGAAAACTTTCGTGAATCAGGAAAAAATCGGGGCGTTTATTGCGTCCCTGCGTCGGGAAAAGGGCTACACACAGAGAGAATTGGCGGACAGGTTGGAGCTGAGCGAAAAGACGGTTTCCAAATGGGAATGCGGAAAGGGCTTGCCGGAAGTCGTATATATGCAACCGCTCTGTACGTTGCTCGGCATATCCGTGGATGAACTGTTGGCAGGGGAGCGCATTCCGCTTGCCGATTTACTGCAAAAAATGAACGAAACGAGAACGGAGCTCTTTCAACTGCTGACTTTGGAACGGTTGAAATTCCGCATTTGCAAGCTGTACGGGTTGGAAGCGGAAAGCGTGGAAACGACCGACTACGGCGCAAGTTCGCTCACTTATTTTATGTTCTGCAAGGAGGGGAAATACGTTGCGAAATACGCCTGTGAAAACGGAATGAATCATCCCGAACTCGAACCCGCAGTATGCGCCCATCTCCTAAAAAAGGGGATTCCCGTATCCCGATTTGTGGAAAATAAGCAGGGAGCGATGATTTCCGTGGACGAGAACGGCAGAAGATTGCACGTACAGCAATTCATAGAGGGAACGGTATACGGCTACCACCGTGCGCCCGAATGGCTGATGGGGCAAGCCGTGCGGTTGCTTGCCAAAATCCATTCCGCATTAAAGGATTTTCCCGCATTGCCGATCGGCATCGGGGCGGAGTTTTTCCGCTACCGCACGCCTGCGGCAACGTTGCAGGGGTATCAAAGCACCTTGCGGAAAGCCAAAGAGCAGGGGGATTTTTCGATTGCGGAAGAAATCCGTTCCAATATGCGCATACTGGAACGCTTCCCGGACTTTAAGTTGGATGCGGCAAAGTTCACCTGCGTGAACACGCACGGCGATTATACGATTACGCAGCTCATTTGCGGCGATACGTGCATTCGGGGCGTGATCGACTGGACGACCGCCTGCGTACATCCTGCCGTATGGGAAATTCTGCGCTTTTACGTTTACGCTTCGCCGCTGTGCAAAGACGGGGAGATAGACATCCCCGATTTTACGGATTACGTGCGGCAGTATTTATCCGAAGGGGAGCTGAGCGACTACGATCTGGAAAACATGGGGCGGTTGTTCTTTTATTTTACCGCCGTATGCGATTTTTACGGGCAATATTATCGTTCTATGACAAAGAATCGGGCGGTGTATCTGCAGCAGGCAGAGCTTTCCGCTAAGCTCCTCCGATGGTTCGACGTGCATATAGAGGAACTGACGGCGGCGTTACGGGAGCTTGCCAATGAAAGAAGATAGAACGTTGGAGTAAACGAAAGGGAATTGCAGACGGCCTGTAAAAAAACCGTTTGGCAAAAAACTGCGTTCCGATTGGGGAAAAGCAATCATTCGGGAAGAAAAAACACGTCGGGCGGATGCCCGACGTATTGCTTTGCCTTAAAAAATCAGAAAAAACGCTTTATTCTGCGTCCGTATCGGCAGCTGCGCTTTCCTTAGCCGCCGTTCCGTTCTTTTCCTTGATTTCGATATTGTATTTTTTGCCTTCTTTTGCGGAAGCGCAACGGACGAGCGTGCGCATCGCCTTGGCAATTTTGCCCTGTTTGCCGATCACTTTACCCATATCGGATTCTTCCAGCCAGATGGTGATTTCGGTGGAGTTTTCCTTTTCCGTAACCGTATATTCCACGGCGTCCTTGTTTTCGGCAAAATGTTCAACGATATACTGAATAAGATCTAACAAAGTGGTTCCTCCGAAAAAGCCATTGCGCGCCTTTGCCGTAGAGCAAGGCGGCGCAAACGCGATTACTTAGACTTCTTTGCTTTGGTCTTGGGTGCGGAAAGCGTTTCGCTCTTTTCCATAGCACCGGCTTTAACGAGCAGGTTCTTTACCGTTTCGGTCGGCTGAACGCCCTTTGCAAGCCAATCCTTAGCCTTTTCTACGTTGACGGCGAGCTGCTGTTCTTCGGCAACGAGGGGATTGTAATGACCGATCAGATCGATGTATTCACCGGTCTGCGCCTTTCTTGCATCGACAACGATAATGCGATAGAAGGGGGATTTCTTGTCGCCCATTCTGACGAGTCTCATTTTTACCATGATTGTTTACCTCCGTGTAAAACGAAAAAATTGATATCTTAAATTGATTTTTGTACCGTGTTATTGATGATTCGATCCGATTAAAAGGGAAGCCGCTTTTTGCCTTTGAGCTGCTTCATCAGCGTCTTCATCTGCTCGAATTTATTGAGGAGCTGGTTGACTTCCTGTACGGAAGTGCCGCTGCCTGCCGCAATGCGCTTCTTTCTGGACGAGTTGATAATGGCGGGGTTGACCCGTTCCTTCTTCGTCATGGAAAGAATGATTGCCTTGGTGCGTTCCAGCGCCTTTTCGTCTATGTCTTCTTCCTTGATTTTGCCGCCTACGCCGGGCATCATGGAAAGAATCGCGCCTGCACCGCCCATGCGCTTCATCATTTCAAATTGGGAAAGATAATCTTCCAAAGTGAAGGAGGACTTTTTGAGCTTTTCCTCCATCTTTTTGGCTTCCTCTTCCGTAATGGCGTCCTGCGCCTTTTCGATGAGGGAAAGCACGTCCCCCATGCCCAGAATACGGGATGCCATGCGATCGGGATAGAACGGTTCCAGGTCGGTCAGCTTTTCGCCCACGCCGATGAACTTGATGGGCTTGCCCGTTACCGCTTTGATGGAAAGACAAGCGCCGCCTCGGGTATCGCCGTCCAGTTTGGTCAGGATGACGCCCGTGATTTCCAGCCGTTTATTGAAGGTATCCGCTACGTCCACGGCTACCTGACCCGTGGTGGAGTCTACCGTGAGGAGCGTTTCCGTAACGGGGACAACCGCCTTGACGTTTTCCAGCTCCTGCATCAGGTTTTCGTCGATCTGCAAACGACCCGCCGTGTCGATGATTACGGTATCGTAGCCTTCCCGCTTGGCGAATTCCACTGCCTGCGGAGCGGTTTTCACGGGGTTCTGCGTGCCCTTTTCAAATACCTGCGTACCTGCCTTTGCCGCAACCACCTTCAACTGCTCTATGGCGGCGGGGCGGTAGATATCGCACGCAACGAGGAGCACTCTTTTCCCCTGCTTTTTCAGAAGGTGGGCAAGCTTTCCGCACAGCGTGGTTTTACCTGCGCCCTGCAAGCCGCACATCATGATGACGGTGGGGAGCTTTGGCGAAACTTCCAATTTGGCGTTCTGGGAACCCATCAGGGCGATCAACTCTTCGTTGACGATTTTAATGACCTGTTGCGACGGGTTGAGCGAAGAGAGTATCTGTTGCCCGAGAGCCTTTTCGGAAACGTCCGCAATAAACTTTTTGGCAACGCGGATATTGACGTCCGCTTCCAGCAGCGCAACGCGCACTTCACGCATGGCGGTCTTGATTTCCAATTCCGTCAGCCTGCCGCGCTTCGTCATTTTGGAAAATATATGATTGAGCCTTTCCGAAAGGGATGCGAATATTGCCATTTCCTGTTAATTTCTCCTCGAAAAAAGTGGTCAGGGACCGATTACGGCGGACAGGATCTTTTCAATCTCCTCCGCCTCCTGCGCAATCCGGGGGTGACGCAGGGATAACTCCCTGAGTTTTTGTTGCGCTTTGCCGATTGCCGCATTCATCGCCGCAAGATGCAGCTTGGATTCC
The DNA here is from genome assembly GCA_945833955.1 of uncultured Clostridia bacterium. Taxonomy (GTDB): domain Bacteria; phylum Bacillota; class Clostridia; order Christensenellales; family Borkfalkiaceae; genus CAMAGA01. The sequence continues at coordinate 7,458 of CAMAGA010000007.1, read as the reverse complement.
GTCTGTACGAGTTCCTCCGTGGTGCGGCGGATGAGGTCGGACACGCTCTGGCGGGATACCGACTTGCGTTCCGCAATTTCGGCAAGGGATAAATCAAAGTCAAAATACAAACTCATGACTTCCTTTTGCCGTTCCGTCAGGATTTCCCGATAGATATCCACGAGGCGAGCGACTGCAAACTTTTCCATACGGCACCTTCCCGTTTTTACTATGCGCTATTATAATCGCTTTTTTTTCGTCTGTCAAGCAATTTTCCTTGACAGATAAAAAATTTTTCAATTATTTTTTTCTGCGCCGATCGGGTTGTTTTTCAGAATGCGATCGGTTCTTATTTTGCGGCCTTTTCTGCTCTTCCGGTTCCGGGTTGTCCTTGGCGGAGAGGAACTCATGCAGGGCAATGGTGATAAACGTGCCCAATACGCCGCAGAGGAACATGGTCAGCTCCACGGCTTTGACCTCGCCGGAGGTTTCCGCAAGGACGAAGGCGAGCACGGCAAAGAGCAGGTTGAGCACGCCGAAGATAAATTCGATGAGCCCGACCCGCTTGGCATAGAGGGGGTCGCTCTTATAGCCTTTCTTTTTCGGGTCGAACCCGCCGACCAGCTTGTGTTTGCCCTGAAAGAAGATTTTTGCGCCGAGTACCGTGAAAAACAGACCGAATACTATCTGAATATACTTATAATACAACATGGATAAGTGACGAAAAGGTTACGGGGCGTGCAAGCTTACAGCAGACCTTGCGCAAAGGATTCGGCGTCGAACGGTTCCAGATCGTCTATCTTTTCGCCCACGCCTGCAAACAGGACGGGGATTTCCAGCTCGCCGCAAAGGGAAACGACGAACCCGCCCTTTGCCGTGCCGTCCAGCTTGGTCAGAACGATGCCGTCCAGATCGATCGCTTCATGAAATGCCCGTGCCTGCGATACGGCGTTCTGCCCCGTAGTGGCGTCCAGAACGAGCAGTTTATAAAAATGCGCTTCCGGATAGGAACGGGAGACGACCCGATTCATCTTTTTGAGTTCTTCCATCAGGTTGGCTTTTACGTGCAGTCTGCCTGCCGTATCTACGATAACCACGTCCGTCTTTCTCGCCTTGGCGGAAGAAACGGCGTCGAATACCACGGCGGAAGGGTCGCTGCCTTCTTCGTGGCGGACGATGCGCACCTTGGCTCTGTCCGCCCAGACGGAAAGCTGTTCGCCTGCCGCGGCGCGGAAGGTATCGCCTGCCGCCAGCAATACGCTCTTGCCTTGTTTTACGTAGTAATTGGCAAGCTTGCCTATGCTCGTGGTCTTGCCCACGCCGTTTACGCCGACGAGCATAATGACCGCGGGGTATTCGATTTGGGGCACTTCCAGGGCTTCCAGAAGGTCGGCGATGATGTCCTTTAAGAGTGCGACGACGTATTCCTCTTCTTTTAAGCGGGATTCCTTGGCGTCCTCTTTTAAGTCTTCGATGATCTCTTCCGCCGTGGTGACGGAGACGTCTGCGGAAATGAGTATCTCTTCGAGTTCGTCATAAAAGTCGTCCCCGATTTTTCCCGACGAGAACAGAGCTTTGAGCTTGGCGCCGATGGAGTCCTTTGTCTTTTTTAATGCGTTGAAAATTTTACTGAAAAAACCCATAAATTGAATTCCTTTATTTTATGTATCTTCTTCTTCCGATTCGGATTTGCCGAGTTTATCGTTCACGTCCGCAAGCTTGACGGAAATGACTTTGGAAATGCCCTTTTCTTCCATGGTTACGCCGTACAGCACGTCCGCCTCTTCCATGGTGGGCTTGCGGTGCGTGATGACGATGAACTGCGTATCTTTGGAAAAGCGGTGCAGGTATTTTGCAAAGCGGGTGCCGTTGGTCTCGTCGAGGGCGGCTTCGATTTCGTCTAAAATGCACAGCGGCATGGGGCGCAGTTTTAATATGGCAAAGAGGATGGCAATGGCGGTCAGCGCCCGTTCCCCGCCGGAAAGCAGGGATATTTTGGTCAGGTTTTTGCCGGGCGGGCAGGCGAAAATTTCCACGCCTGCGTCCAGTACGTCTTCGCAGTCGGAATAGTCCAGTTCAAGGTGCGCCTTGCCGCCGCCGAAGAGTTCCTTAAAGATCTGCACGAAGTTGGCGTTGATGCGGTTAAAGCCTTGGTCGAACTGCTTCTGCATTTCGTCGCGGAGCTGTTCCAGCACGGACGAAAGGTCGTTCATCGCCTGCTCCAAATCGTTCTTCTGTACGAGCATTTCCTGATACCGCGCGTTTTCCTCCTCGTAATCGGCAATGGAGTGCAGATTGACGGGCCCGAGCGCATTGATTTGCCGACGGTTGCGGTTGACGAGCGTCTGCGCCGCCTTTGCGTCAAAGTTTTCTTCCCGCAAGGGCAGGCAATCTGCGTATTCTATGCCGTAGGATTCCCGGATCCGATCCCCGAAGGCGGCAAGGTCGGAGTCGATTTTGCTGATCTGCAACTCTAACCCGTAGCGGTTTTTGTTCTCTTCGGAAACGGCGTTGAGCTTTTCCATCTTGGTATTTTCAAAGGCAAGAATCGCTTCGTTGCGCTCCCGCTTGTAGCGGTCTACGCCTTCGATGCGGTTGCGCATTTCCGTTACGACTGCCTTTTCTTCGTCCGTAAAAGCCTTTTCTTCCGCCGACTTTTCCAGCAGACGGATATTCACGGCAAGCTGTTCGCTCCGCTTTTCCGCATCCGCAATGCGTGCGGCAAGCTGTTCCCGCTCTGCGTTCAGACGATCCTTGTTTTCCTCGGCGGCGCGTACGGCGCTTTCCAAGGCGGCGCGTTCCACCAAAAGCGCATTGTAACGGGCAAGCTTTTTCTCCCGTTCCTGCTTATACTTTGCGTATTCCCGTGCATTTCTGGCGATTTCGTCCTCGGTTGCGGCGCGGGTGGTCTGAATGAGTTTTTCGCCCACGGTGGTGGAGGAATACATATTTGCCAGTTCGCCGAGTCGGGCGTTCAAAGCTTCGAGTTCGGTGTTCTGCGCAATCAGTTCCGCTTCCGCTTCGGAAATACGCTGTTCCAACTGCGCCTGCCGTTGCGTTACGGCGGCAAGTTCGGTGCGGACGTTGGTATACTTTTCACGGATTTTGTCTGCGGCGGAAACCTTTTCCCCCTTTTCCGCAAGCGCCTGCTTGCGCTGTTCGATGAGCTGCCCCAAGCGAACGGTCTGGCGTTCGATGAGGTCTTTCGTTTCCTGAATCTTGCGTTCGTTGGCAAGCAGGTTGCTGCCGTCGGAACGGCGGGAACCGCCCGTCATGGAACCGCCCGTGGAGATGACGTCGCCGTCCAGCGTAACGATGCGGAACTGCGAGGGGTAGCGCTTGGAAATGGCGGTGGCGTTGGCGATGTTGTCGCAGATGAGCGTGTTGCCGATGAGCGAACTGATGACTTTTTCAAAGTATTTGTCGTACTGAACGAGTTGCGTTGCCAGACCCAGTGCGCCCGTTTCGTTCAAGGCGCGCTTGGCTTCAAAGCTGTCGTTATGCGGCTTTGCCAGGGATACGGGGCGGAAGGTGGCTATGCCGCCGCCGGTACGCTTTAAATGTTCGATGAGGTACCTTGCGTCGTCCTGCGTGTCGGTAACGATATCCTGCATGGACGCGCCGAAGGACGTCTCGATGGCAACTTCGAATTTCTTGTCGCAACGGATAATATCCGCAATGACGCCCTTGATGCTGCGTGCAACGGAAGCGTTGGATTTTGCGGTCATCAGAAGCTTTCGGACGGAACCTTTATAGCCTTCCATGCGGTCCTTCATGCCGATATACATCTGCAGATTCTGCTTGGCGGAGTTCACCTGCGCCGTCAGGCTGTATATCTGTTGGGAAAGCGCTTCGCCGGATGCGTCGCAATCCGCCTGTTCCCGTCGGATGCGGTCCAGCTCGTCCTTTTCTCCGTCCAAAGTAGCGGCAAGCTGCGCCTTGGAGCGGATACATTCGTCGTACTTGTAACGCAGAACGTTGAGCTTGGAATCGGATTTTTCCCGATCGCTCTGAATCTGCGCTATACGGGCGTTCACGGCGTCCTGCTGAGCGGAAAGGCTGCCCATGTTGGCTTTTAAGTCGGAAAGGTCTTCCACGTTGCTCAGCACGTCCCTGCGGTGCTCTTCTTCCTTGCGCTCGAACTCGGCGATCTGTTCGTTGAGTTCGGCAAGGCGCGCTTCCAGCTTTTGCGCTTCGCCTGCCAGCTCGCTCAATTTGTTTTGGTCTGCGTTCTGCGCCGTTTCGGAGCGGGCGATCTCCTCGGCTATTTCCGAAAGTCTCGCCTGCGAAGCGGTTTGTATCTCGCCTGCTTCGGCAAGTTGCGTCCAGGCGTTGTGAATGCGCTCCCGAATGACTCTCGCTTCGCCGCTCTTCTTTTCTATGTTTACGGTATAAATGAGCAACTGATCGTTCAAAGCGGCAAGCTCGGCGTCCGATTGCGCGATCTGCGTTCTGGCTTCCTCGATTTTTTCGTCCAGTTCGGCAACTTCCGCCTGCATGGCGGCGATGCGCATATCTACTTCGCTTATCTTTCCGAAAAGTTCCGTTTTGCTAACTTCTGCGCCCTCGTAACGCACGATGTACAAATTGACTTCCGCCTGTTTGAGTTCGGAAAAGAGCGCGTTGTATTTACGGGCGGACTCCGCCTGTTTTTCCAAGGCGTCCACCTGCCGTTTGACCTCTTCCATACGCATAAGGTAGGTATTCAGGTTGTCTTTGGTTTCAGCCAGGCGGCGTTCCGTTTCGATCTTTTTTTCCTTAAAGATGACGATCCCCGTTGCTTCTTCAAAGATGGCGCGGCGTTCCTGCGGCTTGGAGTTCATAATCTGTTCCACCTTGCCCTGCCCGATGATGGAATAGCCCTCTTTTCCGATCCCTACGCCGTGCAAAAGGTTGACGATTGCCTTTTTGCGGCAGGATTTATTGTTGATCAGGTATTCGCTTTCTCCGTTGCGGTAAAGGCGGCGGGTCAGGGATACTTCGGAATAGTCTATGTTAAAGGTCTTGTCCGAGTTATCGAATACGAGCGTAACTTCGCACATGGAGGTGGGCTTTCGTTTTTCCGTACCGCTGAAAATGACGTCCTGCATGGACGACCCCCGCATATTTTTAGCGGAGGATTCGCCTATGACCCAGCGAACGGCGTCGGCAACGTTGCTCTTACCGCAACCGTTCGGGCCGACGATGCCGGTAAAGCCATGTTCAAACTCGATTTTCGTTTTATCGGCAAACGATTTAAATCCGTCTAATCTGATTTCTTTAAAGCTCAAAATAGTTCCCTCTCCAAAATAACGTTTCTCATTATATAATTATACACCTTTTAAAAGAAAAAGTCAAAAGGTATTGGATAAAAGAAAAACATTTCCTGCAAAAATGCGGGCAAATTTTTTTTGCTTTTTCTATTGACTTTTTTGCATTTCCGCTTTATAATGGAATCAGAAAAAGAAGGAGTACGGTAATGCCGAAGCGGAAACGACTATTCTCTTGGATATCAAACCCTCGACCTATCAGTATTGATTTGCATCTTTTACGGGAATCGCCCGCCTTAAGCCGTACCGCTCTTTATCATAAACTGAATAGAACAAATTGCGGTCTGCAGTGTTCGGAGTACGAGTTATCTTGATCCACAAATTTTTTTTCAGGGAGTACTTGTCCATCGGGATAGACAGGGTCTGCTCAATGGAAGCGGAAGGTTCGATTTTGCCCCATGGCGGTATTTTACCCACCTTTGTGATGCGGGTTTAAGCATCCCTCGTAATGCGGCACAGGCGGACCTTTTTATTTTATTTTTTATCGGATAATTTTTTTCAGGAGGAAATCAATATGGACGCTACTAACGGAACCCGTTTTATTCAAAGCTATAATCATATAGAAGAATGTCTGCGTTCCCGTTACAATTTAAAGGCTACACAGTCCTTTACGGACCTGATCAATCGTTGTGCGGACTTCGATCTGACGGTGCGGCGGTATAAGGACGAGCTGGTAGACTGCGGCAAGTTGCGTAACGCCATCGTGCATAAGAGCCGCGGGGATAAAATCATGGCTTATCCGTCGGACGAAGTCGTGGGGATGCTGGAAATTATCGAAAAGCAAATCTGCACGCCGCCCGTTTTGTTCGACATTTTAAAGCCCAAAAAACTGATGTACGTTTTCGGCGATTCCCCTCTGCGGCAGGCAATGCTCTATATCGCCCGTTCCAAGCATACCTCTTTGCCGGTCTACGGCGACGGTAAAGTGCTGGGCATCATCAACAGCTATACCATTTTAAAACACATCGGCAACGCACTGGAACAGAATAACGTGGACGTATTCATCAACACCACTACCTGCGCTTCCGTAATCGACGATGACGAAATCGGAAAGGAATATAAGTTCATTCCGAAAACGGCTACCATTTTCGACGCATTCCGCGCCTTTGAAGTGGGCAAAAAGACGCTTGCCGTGTTCATTACGGAAACGGGAAAGTTTGGGGAAAGGATCCTGAATATGGTTACTTCTTCCGACTTGCCGCTATTGAACAAGTTCATAGAAACGTATTAACGCATACGGAAAAAATTTTTCAAAAAATTTAAAAAAAGTTTCAAAAAACTATTGACATTCCAAAAATGTGTGCTATAATAAAGACAATCAAAGGAAAAACTTTTAAAACAAACTTCAAACCAAACGATCTTTTCAAAGACGATGTAACGTCGAGAAAAATATCGGTAGACGAAGCAAAAGTTTGAAAGTGAAAAATTCAACCATTCTCAGTTCCGAAGGCAAGCGGAAGCAGAAGGCGGAAAGCAGAGGAGCTACAAAAAGATAGCGAATCGGCAGGAAGTCGGATGACGGAAGGATTTGAATTGGTAAAACGGTTGCCCGGCAGCCGGTCGATTACAAACACCGTTGACGGTGAATCGGCAACAGATTCAGATTGAGCCGAAGAAGGAAAAGCCGAAATCAAGTATAGCTGAACAATGAAAGGTTATAGGAGACGAAAGCGAAGTACGGGAACTACCGAAAAACAGATCGGAAGGAATAAGTGATATTCTTCGATGATTTGTAAAAGGGAGAAAAAGAAAGGTGGAACGGAGTAACCGAAAACGAATTTGTTTAAAAGCAAAAAATTCAATCTTTCAAAGTTCCGGAGCGGAAGAAAAGAAAGGTCGGAATGAAGAGTAGCGGAAGTTTGAGATAAAAATCAAAAATCGGCGAAAATCAGAAAGACAAAGATATTTCGGAAGCGGAAAAAGGAAAGGCGGAAATCAAAAAGGATTGTAGCAATGCAATCGTCGGAGAAAGAAGCTGAGTGGCGGAACAAAGAGTAAGGTAAAGAAATTTATCTGAAGATTTGGGAAAGATAAGATAAGGAAAAGCGGAAATCGAAGAAGATTTGAAAGAATCGGAAACGACGAAACGAAGTACAGGTTTTATCCGGAACAAAGAGTAAGGTAAAGAGTTTATCTGAAGATTTGGGAAAGATAAGATAAGGAAAAGCGG
>CAMAGA010000006.1 GCA_945833955.1 uncultured Clostridia bacterium | reverse complement strand
TACTGCCCCATGATAGATATCGGGACTTCCCGGGGGATATTGTTCCCGATCCAACGCACGATACGAAGGCTGTCCTTAGTGCAGAGCGGCAAAATGAGATGGCGCAGGAGCATACCCGAAAGCATCTTTCCCTTTGCATCGTATCGGACCGGCTTTTTTGCCATAAACGAGACGGCTTGCGAGGCGTACTCGAAGTAATCGGATTTGCCGGTATACCGCAGGGAAATTTTCGGATCCAGGAACTTTAAGTCGGGCAGATAGATATCTATATACGGATCGATCATCTGCAACGTTTCTATCCGTTCGTAGCCGTGCGTATTGTACACGACGGGAATTTTCGGCCGATAAATTTGCAAAGCCTGCACGATTTGCGCGGCGTATTGCGTGGGCGTAACCAGATTGATGTTTTCCGCCCCCGATTCTTCCAGCTCCCGAAAGATACCTGCCAGTTCCTCTACCGAAATTTCCTTGCCCCTTTGCGCACGGGAGAGTTCAAAATTCTGACAGAACTTACATTGCAGCGAGCATCCGCAAAAGAACACGGTTCCCGACCCGTTGCGAAAGGATATAGGCGGTTCTTCATAAGGATGCAGATAATATTTTGCAATTTTTATGGTATCTACGGAACACGCACCCCTTTCTATCGGCCTCCTTGCCCCGCACTGTAACGGACATTGTGTACAAGGTTTAATTTCTTCCATACTATCTCCCTCTAAATATAAGTTTCATATTCGGCATACAGGTCGTTTAAGAGCGCATGAATGGCTTCTATCCGCGCACATTTTTCCTGCAGTGCCTTATAGTCTTTTGCCACCTGCGGCGTGGCGATTTGCGCATTCAGTTCGCTCTCTTCCTCTTCGAGTTCGGAAATCTGCTTCTCTATCTCCTGTATGCGCTGCTTCCGCTTTGCCTCGGCGGCACGTTCCTGCTTGGTACGGAAGTTATTTGCCGCCTTATTCTTTTGTTCCTGCTTTTGCTCTCTCTCCTTTTCTTCCGCCTGTTCCCGTTGTTCCTGCTGTCGGGCGGACTTTTTATACTCGTTGTATTCGTCGTAGGAACCGGTAAAGGCGTGCATTTTGCCGTCCGCCAGTTCCACGATTCTGCCTGCGATCGCCTGTATAAAATAGCGGTCGTGGGAAACGAACAGGATCGTCCCCGGAAAGGCGCGCAACGCTTCTTCCAGACTCTCCCTCGCCTGCAAATCTAAGTGGTTGGTCGGCTCGTCCAAAATCAAAAAGTTGCCGTGCCTTGCCTCGAATACGGCAAGCGCCAGTTTCGCCCGCTCCCCGCCGGAAAGGCTGCCTACCTTTTTATCCACGTCGCCCTCGTCCAATTTCACCCTCGCAAGCATAGCCCGAATCTCCGTCTGACTCATCAGGCGATGTCTGCCCCAAAGCTCGCCCAAAACCGTTTCGTTCGGGTCGAGATCGGCATTTTCTTGATCGTAATAGGCGATCCTGACGAATTTACCCAATACGATGGCAGGGTCCGTATCCGTAATGCCGCCCTGCAATGCGTCGGCGGCGACGATTCTGCGGATCAGCGTACTTTTACCCGTGCCGTTATCCCCTACCACGGCGACTTTTTCGCCGCGCGTAACGACGAGGTCGCAACGGGGCAGAAGCACTCTTTCCCCTGCGGTCAGCTTCAACCCGACAAGCTGTAAGACCTTTTCGTACGGGGGTGTATCGTAGGTAAAACGGAAGCGGGGCGGCTCCGCCGGGGGAATGGGTTTTTCAATCCGCTCCATGCTTTCCAGTTTCTTCACACGGGAAAGCGCACTCTTTGCCGTGGTCGCCCGTACCAGATTGCGGGCAACGTAGTCTTCCATGTGGGCGATTTCTTCCTGCTGCTTTTCGTACTCCTTCCACTGCGCCGCCACCTTTTCCGCCTTTAAGAGCTTGTACTTGGTGTAGTTGCCCTTGAAAGCGCACAGTCTGCCCCTTTCCAGTTCGTAAATCCCCGTAACGATCTTATCCAGAAAATAACGGTCGTGGGAAACGACGAAGATAGCCCCCTTGAACGTCTGCAGGTAATCTTCCAGCCAGAACAACGTCTTGATATCCAGATGATTGGTCGGTTCGTCCAGCACGAGCAGTTCCGGCTCTTCCAGTAAGAGCCTGCAAAGCTTGAGCCGCGTCTTTTCTCCGCCGGACATGGTATGGATCACCTGATCGTACTTTTCCTCGAATCCCATGCCGTTCAGCACGGTCTTTACCCGCACCTCCACGTTGTAGGCGTCCTTGGCGTCGATCAGTTTCTGTATCCGTTCGTACTGAGCGGAAAGCGTTTTATATTCCTTGGAGCCGTACTCCGCCAAAGACAGTTTTTGCGCAAGTTCGTTTAAATTTTCCACCGCTTTCCGTTCCTGCGCAAATACGGAAAGCATCTCTTCATAGACGGTTTTATCGCTTTCAAAACCGCCGTTTTGTTCCAGATACCCGAAAACGGCTCCGTTTTTCTTTTGTACGGTACCGCTATCCGGCACGAGTTGCCCCATGATGAGTTTAATCAGCGTCGTCTTTCCCTCGCCGTTGCCGCCGATGAGTCCTACCCGATTCCCTTCGGAAACGGTAAAAGTAACGTCTTGTAAAATGGTAACGTCGTTATATCCGAATGCGACGTTTGAAAAATCGATCAGCAAAGTTCCTTCCTCTCTGAATTTTTTTCTTGCTTATGATTCCGCCCGTCCGAACCTATGCGCGGCACGGCGACCCGACTTGTTTTGCATAAATGCGCACGGTAAAAAAAGTTCCGCAAAATAATTTTTGCGCCGCCCGTATAAAACCGCTTGCATTGCGCCATACTGACGGATATGAAAACCGATACTGAAATTTTACAACTCCGCGCTCTGCGCAGACAGCTTCGGGCTGCCTCCCCCAAAGAAACGGGCAAATTACTGCAACAGATTTCCGATCTGGAAAAGATCGTCTTTTAAAATGCGCTTCCGTGCCTTTCCGAACGTGCCTTGATACGTTTTAAAATGCGCCTTCCGTATGCGTGATTCCCTCCGGCAGAACTTCCACCACGTCGAACCGAATGCGCGTTTCGAATAATTCCAAGCCGTTTTCCTTGCAATAATAGGCGGCGATCTTCCTGTATTTATCCCGCTTTTTTTGATTCACGGCGATTGCAGGTCTGCCGTAAAGATCGGAAGTGCGTGTTTTGACTTCGATAAATATAAGGTAATCCCCTTGGTCGGGCCCGGATTCCGCAACGATGTCCGCTTCCCCGAAGGGCGTGCAGTAGTTGCGGCGTATGATTTTGCACCCCTTTTTTTGCAGGTGCTTTACTGCAAGGGATTCCCCTTTTCTGCCCAGAATTTTTTTAAGAAGGTCTTTCGGTGAATCGTACATATTCCATGCTCCCTGATACCGTCCGTATGCGCTTTGGTTCCGTACCCCTTGTTCTTTTCAAAGGCGTAGTACGGATATTTTTTTGCGTACTCGTCCATCAGCGCGTCCCGATACACTTTGGCAAGAATGCTCGCCGCACCGATGGAATAACTGAGTGCGTCGCCGTGCACGACGGCTCTTTGTTCCGTCTCCACCGCAATCGTCATGTTGCCGTCCGTGAGCAAAAAATCCGGGGGAACGGAAAGCCCTTCCACGGCATTTTTCATGCAAAGCCTCGTTGCCTGCAAAATGTTCATCTCGTCTATCGTCACGTTATCTACTTCGGCTATATGATAGGCAACGGCAACCGCTTTGATTTTTTCCGACAGTTCCTCCCGTTTTTTGGCGGAAAGCTTTTTGCTGTCGTCTATGCCCTCTATGTACAGCGCAGGGTCGGATGGCATAATCACCGCCGCACAGACGACGGGTCCTGCCAACGGTCCCCTGCCCACTTCATCCGCACCGGCAATCCACGTATAGCCCTGCTTGTACAGTTCCCGCTCGATTGCCGTCTTTTCTTCCTGCGTCGGTTTTTGCTTCATGTTCCATCTTCCTTTGCTTTTATGCCGTCAGTATAGCATATTTATGCCCGTATGTCAAGGTTTTCTCATTCGGGGGAAGCGCAGTTTCGTAAATTCCGCGCACGGCGGCATACTTATCCTTGCGTATCCTTGCCGAGCGGATGAGCACGCCGTTTTTGTACACGTTCAGATAGCCCTCGCTTACGATGCCTTCCTTGGGGTAGCGTATCACCTGTTCCGCTTTCCCCGGGCGCACTTCCGCCTGCGGCGGCGCAATGCGTTCGCACACGATGCTCTTCCGCTCGTATACGCAGCCCGTGCTTCTTCCGTACAGCCTTGCGGTGATTTTGCCGCCTTGCACCAGACATTGCAGATACAAAGGCTCCGCATAAGGGTTTTGAAATTTAAAATCGTTATATGCGCTCACCATGGCGTCAAACGACGGCTCCACGTACCCGACCGCAAGGGAATGCGCCCGTTGCGCCGTGATTTTTGCCCCGGCGAGCAGTGCGCAATTGTATAACGTACTGCTTACCTGACAGACTCCGCCGCCGTAATCTTCCGTAAATTCGCCCTGAAAAATCACTTTGGCTTTCCGAAATCCGTTTTCCGGCGTTCTTGCGCCCACGGTACGGTTAAAGGAAAATTCTTCCCCCGATTGCAAAACCGTACCGGAAAGCTTGGCGGCGGCAAGCGCAATGTTGTGCGCCCTCGATTCCACGCCGCGATCGAACCGAGTGGAAAATTCGGAAAGCAGCTGCGTGTTTTTCCGAAGCTCCCTTTCCGTAACGCAAGGCGCAATCTTGCGCATACGCACGGTTACCGCCGAAAAATCCGAAGCAAGGGAAGCGTGGATATCCTTTTTTAACTGTACTTTGTCGCATTCTTCCCCCGGCTTCTCCCGTTTATACACGAACGGATTTTCCCGTTGCGGTAAAAATTGCACCTGCGCGTCTTTCCCCGATTGGAAAGTGTTTTGATAAATTCCGCGGATCACGTCCGCTTCCCCGTTCAGAAAATATCGGACGCGGGAAGTCAGGTTCTGCCCCTTTTGCGCCGAACGAACCAGCTCCCGCAGATTATCCTCTTCCCCGATTTCCGGATAACCGAACGTGTAATTCCCGTCGGGAGAGATGATTTTCAGTTCCCGCTCCTGCAACTTTTCCACAATGTTCCCCCGAAGCAACGCTTCCGCTTTATGGTACGGCATACGGGAAACGTTTACGCCGTCTATCGTTACTTTTTTGGGAACCCTTTGCGCATTCATGCCCAAAAATACCCAAAAAATCGAACATAAGAGCGCAATCGGCAGTATCTTCTTCCATATCTTTCCCACGTTGTATACTTTCATTGGTGCAATCCCCTCGTTTTCGGAAAGTATGTGCAAAAATATATAAAATTATGTCCGAAATCCGCTCCTTTTCCCGAACGCCTCGCCTGCTCCCATACCGAAAAGATACGACTTTTTACGGGCATTTTTAAAGGTGTTTACGAGCGTTTTTTACAGGTGTTTGAAAGGGTTTTACGGGCGGTACTGCCCGCCCTTCACTATACAACTTCCAAAGGCACCATCTCCAGCACCGTCAGAACGTTATCCCGTACACGGAACCGAACGTCGAACCCGGCAAACGGCATTCCGTAAATGCGCTCCGCATCTTCCTGATAGGACGGCCTCGGGTCTTCCGAAAGGATCTCCGTCAACGCCTCCGCCTTTTCAACGGATAGTAGCGCCTTCCATTCCGCAGGGAACTCTACGGTCAATTTGTTGAACGCTACCCGCTGTGCAAATCCGCCCACGGCGTCCGCATGGCAATCGGTATACGGCAGGTAGGGCTTGATGTCCAGAATGGGCGTGCCGTCCATGAGGTCGGCGCCCTCCACTCGTAACACCGTACCCCATTCTTCCGTGCGCTCTATACCGACGAGCCGCACGGAAGAGAGCCCGATGGGGTTGGGGCGGAAAGGCGAACGGGTGGCAAATACGCCCATGCGCTTGTTGCCGCCCAGCCTGGGCGGACGAACCGTGGGCGAAAATCCCCGAACGGGATTGGCGGAAAAATGCCAGATGAGCCAAAGATGCGAATATTCTTCCAGTCCCCGCAAGGCGGCAGGGTCCCGATAGGCAGGTTCGAATACGATGACCGCCTGCGTTTTGGCAAGGCCGCTCTGGCGCGGTATGCCGAATTTAGAGGGGAAATCCGTGCGGATACGGGCAATTACTTTCAGTTCCATAATTTGTTCTCCAAAAAACGGACGCCTGTTTTTTTAAGCAGGCGTCTGCGTTGTTTATTGCGGTTTTCAGTTTTTGTACGGCAAAAGCCATACGGACTTGACCTGTAACATAGGGTATTCAAAGAGGGGCATGGCCCAGCTCGTTTTACTGCCGGCAGGCACGTTCTCCGTTTCGATTTCCATAATTGCGTCCGTTGCGCTCTCTATGGCAATCGGGCACGCCGTATAGGCGATGCCGGCAAAGAGGACGGATTCGTCCTTTCTGGCGTCCGCAACGTTAAAGCCCTTCCGATAGCGGGGCGAAGCGTCGATGAGCGAAAGGTCCACCCGTTTGAAACCGCTCGTATTGGTTGCCAAAAGGAGTTCCCCCTCCCCGTAAGTCTGCGTAACGTACAGAACCCGATCCTCCGCCGTCAGCGAAATGCCCTTGACGCCGCCCGTCACTCTGCCCTGCACGGGAATATCGTCCTTCAAGGCATTCAGGCACATACCGCCCTCCGTAACGAAGAGAATCGTGGAGCCTTCCGTGTCCGTTTCGGCGGCGAGCAGGGAATCCCCCTCTTTGAGTCGGATCGCCTGAAAGGAATAACGGGATACGTCGTACTCCCGCCATTCCGTGCGTTTGATCATGCCGCCCTTCGTAAAGAGCAGGATATGCCCGTCGGGGATGCCGTTCCCCTTTTCGAGGGCGAAGAAGGAGACGGGCAACTCGTCCCGTTCCGCTTCCGGGCAGATATCCGCAAAATCGAACCCCGATTCCGACATCGTGCAACGGGGCACGTTTTCCATATCGAATTTATGGCAGTTGCCCCGATTGGTAAAGGCAAGCACGACGCTGTCGCTCATAACGTCCGTGCAATGCGTCAGAATGCGGTTGCGGTCTGCGGGCTTTTTGTCCCAACGGGAAAAGCTTCTTTCCGTCAGGCATTTCAGCTTGCCCTGCGCCGTCATGCAAAGCATCAGCCTTTCCGCTTCCTTCACGTCGTCGTAACGGGGAACGGAAACTTCCGCCCTCGTTGCGGCAAAAACCGTCTTCCTCGGCGACTTGTACCGCTTTTTGACGTCTTTGAGTTCGTTTTTCACGACTTCCAGCTGCTTTTGGGGGCTGTTTACGATTTCCGTGAGCTCCGCTATACGAATACGCAACTCTTCCAATTCCTTTTCCAGCTTGAAAACTTCCAGCTTGGTCAGTCGGGCAAGGCGCAGATCGAGAATGGCTTGCGCCTGCTTTTCGGAAAGCGCAAACTTGGCGCGCAGTTTCTGCTTTGCGTCCGTAGTGCTTTCCGCCGTTTTGATGATGCGGACGATTTCGTCTATGTTGCGTACCGCAACGATGAGCCCTTCCAGAATATGACTGCGTTCCTTTGCCTGCGCCAGATCGAATTTGGATCTGCGCAAAATGACTTTCTGCTGGAACTGCACGTAATAGCGGATGAGGGCGATGAGCCCGAGCTGTTGCGGCTTTCCTTCCGCTATGGCAACCATGTTGACGCCGATCGTCGTTTCCAGATCGGTATATTTGAACAGATTCTCTAAAATCTCCCGATCGTCGGCGTCCTTCCGAACGGTGATTACGGCGCGCATACCGGTACGGTCGGATTCGTCCACTACGTCCACGATGCCTGCAAACATCTCTTTTTTATCTTCTTTGAGCTGTACGATGCTCTGTAAAAGCTTGGATTTGTTCACCTGATACGGCAGCTCCGTAATCACGATGAGCTTCTTTTCGTTTTCCCCGAGTTGCACGCTCACTTTTGCGCGCATGACGATTTTACCGTGCCCGGTGGCGTAGATCTGCTCCATTTCGTCGCAGACGATAAATCCGCCCGTCGGGAAATCGGGTGCGGGAATATAGCGCATGAGTTCGGGCAACGTGATCCGATCGTTGTCTATATAGGCAATCGTGCCGTCTATCACTTCCCCTAAGTTATGCGTGGGAATGTTGGTTGCAAACCCCACGGCAATGCCGTTGGCGCCGTTTACGAGCAGGTTGGGGAACCGCCCCGGCAAAACGGTCGGTTCTTCCAGGGAGTCGTCAAAGTTGAGCGTAAAATCCACGGTGTCCTTGTCGATATCCCGAAGCAGCTCCATGGCAAGCGGTTCCAAACGGGCTTCCGTATAACGCATGGCGGCGGCGGAATCCCCGTCTACCGAGCCGAAGTTGCCGTGCCCGTCCACGAGGCGCATACGCATATTAAAGTCCTGCGCCAGCCGAACGAGCGCGTCGTATACGGAAGAGTCGCCGTGCGGATGATATTTACCCATGCAGTCGCCCACGATTCTGGCGCATTTTTTATGCGGCTTATCGGGCGTAACGCCCATTTCGTTCATGGTATAAAGAATACGCCTCTGTACGGGTTTCAGTCCGTCTTCCACCCGAGGCAAAGCACGGTCCAGTATAACCGATTCCGCATACGGCACCATGGAATCGGGCAATACCTCTTCCAGCGTAACGGAAATCGGCTCTTTTGCTTCTGTCTGTTGATTTTCTGTCTTTTTAGCCATTATTTTTTATCCTTTATATCCTTGAAGGCGTCCACACGGTTAAAGGAAGCATGGCGGAGCAGGTATTCCTTTCTGCCCTCCACTCTGTCCCCCATGAGTACGGTAACCATATTTTCCGCCTCGGCGGCGTCCTCTATGGAAACCTGCATCAGATTTCTCGTCTGCGGATTCATGGTCGTATCCCAAAGCTGTTCGGCGCTCATTTCCCCCAAGCCTTTGTACCGCTGTATCTGATAGCCTTTGCCCACCTTTTCAATCTTGGCAGGCAATTCCTTATCGTCGTAAGCGTATTCCACCACGTCGCCCTTGTAAATTTTATAGAGGGGCGGCATACCGATATAGATGTGCCCCGCATTGACGAGCGGCCGCATATAACGGAAAAAGAACGTTAACAGAATGCTGCGGATATGGAATCCGTCGTAGTCGGCATCGGAAAGAATGATAACTTTATGATAATTGAGCTTGTCCTCCGAAAAGTCGCTGCCGATGCCCGTTCCCATGGCGCTGATGAGGGAACGGATCTCTTCGTTTTCCAGCACCTGTGCAAGCTTCTTTTTTTCTACGTTGAGCGGCTTGCCTCGCAGCGGCAAAATTGCCTGAAACTGCCGCATCCTCGCCTGCTTTGCCGTACCGCCTGCGGAATCGCCCTCTACGATGAAGAGTTCGTTGAGTTCGGGCTTTTTCCCCGTGCAGGCGGCAAGCTTGCCCACCAGCTTTAAGTTGTCTATATCGCTCTTGGCGCGGGCTTCCTTTTTTGCCTGCTGTACGGCAAGCCGAACCTTTGCCGCACCCTGCGCCTTTTTGATGATGCTTTCAAATAAAGACTTGGCGCCCCGCTCTGCGGCAAGAGCTAAAATCCCTTCGTAGGTAACCGTTTCCACGGGAACCCGCGCTTCGCTGTTGCCCAGTTTGGATTTGGTCTGCCCTTCAAACTGCACTTCCTTCATTTTCACGGAAAGCACGGCGGTGAGTCCTTCCTTAAAGTCTTCCCCCAAAAAGTTGGCGTCCTTCTCCTTTAAGAATCCCGCATTGCGCGCGTACTCGTTCAAAGCTCTCGTCAAGCCCGATCGGAAACCCGTTTCGTGAAATCCCCCCTCCGCCGTGGGAATATTATTGACGAAAGAAACCAGACTTTCCGTAGCGTCGCTCGTATGCTGAATGGCAAATTCCACCAAAATATTGGATTTTTCGGCTTGGAAGAGGAGCGGTTTAGAATAGAGCGGCGTTTTGTTTTCGTTTAAAAATTTGCAGAAATCGGATAAGCCGCCCTCGTAGCAATATTCCTCGTAGAAGGTTTCCCCTTCGTCGCTGGCATTTTCGGGGCGCAGATCGCTGACGGAAAACCGAATGCCCCGATTTAAAAATGCCAGTTCCTTAATGCGCTTGGTAATCGTTTCCAGCTGAAAGGCAGTCGTTTCAAAGACGTTGGCGTCCGGTTTAAAGCGGACGAACGTTCCCTTTTCCTCCGTTCTTCTGCCCGTATTGGCAAGATGCCCCTGCGGAATGCCCGACTCGAACTTCTTCTTCGCCGCATCGTAATAGGAACGGAAATCCATCTGATACACGGTGCCTTTATACACTTCCACGTGCAACCATTCGGACAGCGCATTGGTGACCGACGCGCCCACGCCGTGCAGTCCGCCCGAATACTGATAATTGTCGTTATCGAATTTACCGCCTGCGTGTAGCTGCGTGAACACGAGCTCCACGCCGGAAATTTTCGCCTTTTCGTGAATATCGGTCGGAATCCCTCTGCCGTCGTCCCTTACGGAAGCGCTGCCGTCCGGGTAGAGCACGACTTCCACCTTCGTAGCGTAGCCGTTTGCGGCTTCGTCCACGGCGTTATCCACGATTTCCCATAAAATATGATGCAAGCCCTTTACGCCCGTACTGCCTATATACATACCGGGGCGCACCCGTACTGCGTCCAAGCCTTCCAGAACCTTCAATGCGCTTGCGTTGTAATTCTCTTTTGCCATGCTGCCTCCCCTTTTTACGAAATAATATCAGAAAATCTGTTTTTAATTATACCACTGTTTTTTTTATTTTTCAACAGGTCCGTTTCAAATTTCCGCATAAAAATAACCGTTTCAGAAAATATTTTCCACGCTTTCGGGGAACAATTCCCTGTAATACCGCATACATTGCGATAAAGGAGTATTTTTATGCCACGCATTCTCTTTACGGGCGGCGGCAGCGCCGGCCATACCGTGCCGTGCCTTGCAGTGCTTTCCGCTCTGCCCAAAAACTATCAACCGCTGTATATGGGTACGGACGGCATCGAAAGGCGGCTCGTCCCCGAAACCGTTCCCTTTCTGACCGTTCCTGCGCCCAAGCTGGAGCGGAAGTTCACCCTGCGCAACCTGACCGTGCCCGTCCGACTTCTTTCCGCCGTGCGGCAAGCCCGTCGCTTGCTTCGGCGGGAAAAGCCCGACCTCGTATTTTCCAAAGGCGGATATGCCGCTCTTCCTGCGTGCCTTGCCGCACTCCGATTGCACATTCCCCTCATCCTGCACGAATCCGACCTCTCCTTCGGGCTCGCCAACCGCCTCTGCGCCAAGCGTTGCGCGCGCATCTGCACGTCCTTTCCCGAGACGGCAAAAAAATACCCTCACGCCGTGTGTACGGGTTCCCCCATACGGGCGGAACTGTTCCTTGCCGACCCGTTGCGGGCAAAGCGGAAATACTTTTCCTCCCCTCCGCCCCGCCCCGTTCTGCTCGTGTTCGGCGGGGGGAGCGGCAGCCAAAGCTTAAACGCACTCGTAAAAGCCGCACTGCCCCGGCTCCTTTCCACGTTTTATATATTGCATATCGTGGGTAAAAAAAACGCCTTGCCCGCAAGTGAAACGGGCTATTTACCCCTTCCGTACGAGCAAGACATGGCTTCCGCTTACGCCGCAAGCGATTTTGTGCTTTGCCGCGGCGGCTCCAACACGTTATTCGAGGTTCTCGCCCTGAAAAAGGCGGCGCTCGTCGTGCCGCTTTCTTCCTCTTCCCGCGGAGATCAGGCGGAAAATGCAAAATACTTTGCAAAAAAGGGGCTCGTGCATACGGCGGAAGAATCGGCGCTTACCGCCGAAACTTTGGTAACGGAACTACAAAAACTCGTTGCCGACCGCACGCTCCGCCAAAATCTGAAACGGAGCGATTTTCAAAACGGGACGGCGAAAATCGTGCAGACTATCGAAGCTTGTTGTAAGGGCAAACCCTGATGCAGATGCCGCATACGCTGCCCCTGCCCGTATCCATAAAATGCTCCTTCATATACTTCGAGCATTTTTCGGGATCGAAGTTGCGGGTTCCGTCCTTTTGGGGCGGCAATCCGAAAATCGCGCCTGCAGGGCAGGCGTCCCTGCAGACGGTACAAGCTCCGCAGGCATTTTCCAACACGGGCGACTGCGCCTCCAAGGGCATATCGGTCAATACGGTGGCAAGGCGGATCTTACTGCCGTACTTTGCGGAAAGGAAGAGCCCGCTTTTGCCCACAAATCCCAATCCGGAAAGGACTGCCGCCGTTTTGTGCGGCAGTACGCCGTTATAGGGCTGATTCTTGCCCAGACTCTGCGAGGCGGCAACGGGGAATGCGTTATACCCCGATTCCATGATTTTTTCGGAGATATCGAAGGCGACCGAATCCAGCTTGGCATTGGCGGTGCGATAATGATGAAAATAAGTAAAGGAAGGTTTGTCCGAAATCGTCTTTAAAACGGCGTCGGACAGGCGCACCGCAATAGATACGGCGTAATGCAAATCGGGTTGTTCGGGTACGGGAGCAAAGCCTAAATCGCAAAATCCCACTAAGGAAGCTCCCCGTTCCATAGCATATTCTGTCAATAATCGTTCGTTCATGCTTTTTAATTTACACCTACTTGGGGCAAATGTCAATCGCTTTTTTGTTTTTTAATTGAAATATTTCGGGAATATATTGACTATGTTTTCAAAATGCGATAAAATAAAACGGAGAAACTATGATGATTCGGAGAGCGAACCATGAAACACGAAACCCTGATCTATATGCTGTTTGATTTATTATCCGGCAAACAAATGAGCGCATCGGAGCTCGCCGACAAATACAAAATTTCCACCCGAACCGTATACCGCTATGCGGATGAACTGAACGTGATGGGTATTCCCGTGGAAATTGCACGGGGGCGGAAAGGCGGGCTCTATATATCCGATTCCTATAAACTGCCGGTAGGCTTTATGACGAGGGAAGAATACGAAGCCACCATACGGGCATTGGAAGCTATGAAAGGGCAGATCTGCGACCCCCGCATAGACGCCGCTTTGGAAAAAATCCGCGCGCAATGCAAACGGGAAGATTACAACTTTACCGTTTCCAACGGGCAGATACTCATAGACAACAGCGCCTGGACGGGGGAAAACCATCTTTTCAACGATAAATTGGAGACGATCCTCCGTGCCTCCACGGAAACCAAAGTGCTGAAAATCCGCTATATTTCCGCTACGGGCGAGGAGACGGAGCGGGAGATAGAGCCCTTGATACTCGTATTCAAACAGAACGTATGGTATATTTATGCATGGTGCAGAACGAGATGCGACTTCCGCATATTCCGCATCAACCGCATACGCAACGTAACCGTTACGCCGAAAAAGTTTGCGCCGCGCTCCGTGGACAGGAGCCGGCTGAATTTGCACTTTTCCGAAAACGAGGATGCCGTAGAGGTGCGGTTTTCCTTTCCCGAAAGCCTTTTGGGCGATATGATCGATTGGCTGGGCATAGAAAGCATACAAAAACAGAACGAAGAATATACCGTGCAGATGCGCTTTCCCGATACGGAAAGCTTAGTGGATAAAATCCTCGGCTTCGGTACCAAGCTCAACGTGATCTCCCCCGTTTCCCTGCGTAAAAAGGTAGCCGAAGCGGCGCAACGGATTGCGGCAAAATATACGCAGAAAGCGGAAAGAAAAAAGGAATAATTTTAAAATTCATCCCAAAAACGCTTGCGTTTTTCGGATTTTTATACAAAGACTATCCGAAAAGTTGACTTCTTCGATAAAATAGCGTAAAATAAGGGTAAAGTTCATATAGTACAAACGGAGGTTCATCATGCGTAAAATAAAATCATGGAAGACCTTACTGGTTCTCTTTTTGGCAACTCTGTTTTCCGTAGCCTGTATTCTCTTGGGATATATCACGCTCTGCGGAGTAGCCCACAAGGCAGAAGCGGAAGAATCCGTAGTCTGGGACGGGGCGGTTTCCGACTCGTTACAGGGCGACGGAACACAGGAATCCCCCTACATAATCGCAAGCGGTGCGGATCTTGCTTACCTTTCCGCCCGGACTTCGCAAAACACCGTACCCGTCTATTGCGACCTGACGGCAAATATCAGCCTTGCCTCCCTGCCCTTTACGCCGATCGGCTCGGAAGAAAATCCCTTTCAGGGCGTGTTCAACGGAAACGGATACGCTATCGAAGGACTTGTCAGCAGTCTGTTCGGCTACGTCGGTAATCCCGATGCGCAACAAATAACGACCGAAATTATTAGTTTAACGGTAAACGGGGCAATCGAGGGCGAAGATAACGTTGCCGCGCTTGCCGTGTATGCCGCTTACACGCAAGTTTCCGAATGCTGCAACAATGCTGCAGTACTCGGCAAAAACTACACGGCAGGACTGGTTGCCTATGCGACAAATTGCGATTTTTCCGCCTGCCGCAACACGAATACGGTCAGCGAACTGCCCGAAGGGGTAGATGAAAATAACCTGCCCGTCTACGCCGAATACGAATATCAGGGCGGCATTGCCGCTTACGCTACCGATTCCGTCTTTACCGAATGCGCCAACGAAGGCACGATCGGCGGCTATAAATACAGCGGCGGCATCGTCGGCTTTGCCAACCGCTCTCAGATACAGAACTGCAGGAACGAAGGTATGTACGAAGGCACGCCCGTTTCCACCTCCGGCTATGCAGGCGGCATTGTCGGGCGCGCGACCTCTTCCGCCGTTTCCGACTGCTCGAACTCGGCGGAAATGATGGGCGACTTCTGCGTTGCGGGCATTGCAGGCAGTATTTCCGACACCGTCATTAAAAATTGCGTGAACGAAGGTTCCATCCACTCGAACAACACGCCGCAGACCATTTCCTTAGGGGCGTATATTTCCGGTATCGTCGGGGCGGCGGAAAAGGAACACAGCGTTATTCTCGGTTGCACGAACAAGGGCAACGTGAAAGGGTTCCAGTATATCGGCGGTATTCTGGGCTTTGCCGATTTTGCGGCAAAAACCGCCCAGACGATGAAAGGTGCGGACGTTTATAACTCGGTCAACCGCGGCGAAGTTGCCTGCATCAACGGCGGCAAGCAGGTAGGCGGCATCGCAGGTTGCCTACAGGACGGCGAAATCGTCAACTGCTATAATTACGGCTCCGTGGGAACGGGCGTCAATACGGGCTCTTCCCAAACGGCAGGCGTAGGCGGCGGCATTGCGGGCAATATCTGGAACGCTTCCGTCGTCAACTGCGGCAACAGCGGCACGGTACGGGGCGACTTCATCGGCGGTATCGTAGGCACCACGGACGAAAACTCCTCGCAGGGCGTAAAGCCGAACAATGCGATCCGCAACTGCGTTTCCGCAGATACCATTCTCGGCGAGGATACGCCTGCGGAACGCTACGAATCCTCTTCCGAATCCTACCGGGTATACTGCACGATTGAAAACTGCTTCTATTCGGAAGGCGAAGCCTTTTACGAAGCAAACGATACCGATAAGGAAAAGCCCTGCACGCAGACCGAAGCATTGGATTTGTTGAACGCATACGTTGATACGCATACGGACGCCGAAAATCCGCTTTTCGGCTGGTATATCGGTTTAAACATACCTTCCTTTACCGAGCCCGTCTACGTTACGGTAACCTACACTTTGGAAGACGGCACGGTGCTTGCCACGGAACAGCTCATTGCAGGCGGCACCATCGAGGGCTTTACCCCCGACGCACCCGAAGGCTATATCTTCCAGAGCTGGAAACTGCACGGCAGAACTTTTAAACCCTCCACTGCCGTAAATTCCGATATCACCCTCGTCGCTTTCTTCAAAGCCGTGCAGACCGATCCGGACAGCACTTCCGATTCTTCTTCCGCATCCGATATTTCTTCCGCATCGAACTCCGAATCCGATTCTTCCGAGACTTCCGAGTCGCAAAAGACGGGATGCGGCGTAGTTACGGCAAGCGGCTTCGGCGGCGGTATCGGCGGCGCAATGCTTCTCCTTTTATCCGCATCCGCAATCGTACTTCTCCGCAAAAAAAGAGCCTGAGCATAGCGGAATTACCATTACAAGCAACGTCTACGGCAACCGTAAATAAACGCCGTCCGTTTTCGACTTCTCGTCGGAAACGGACGGCGTTCTGTTTTTCAACGTTTTACTTTTTTAGCGTTCTATATTTTTGCCCTTTTGGAAAAATCGACCCGCATTCTCCGTGCAAACACGGATTGTATGCACTCATGCTCATCTGTACAGCTTATAATTTTCCATCTGTTCCTTCGTGATTCTGCCTTTCTGGAAGAGCTGTTCGAGGCACGTATCCATGGTATACATCCCTTCCGCCTTGCCTAACTGCAACGCCGTGCTCAGCATTGCCGTTTTGCCCGTGCGAATGGAACCCCGAACGGAAGAATTTGCCACCATAAATTCCGTGCCGAGTACCATACCGCCGCCGACCGCAGGAATCAACTGTTGCGAAAGCACGCCGAGGAGTACCATGGCGAATTGCTGACGGATCTGCCCGAGCTGTTCCGCATTGAATACGCTGAGGATTCGGTCTATACAGTTGACCGTACCCGTGGTATGCAACGTGGAAAGCACCAGATGCCCCGTTTCCGCCGCCGTCAGAGCGATTTCTATACTTGCCTTATCCCGCATTTCCCCGACGAGAATGACGTCCGGGTCCTGCCTGAGCGCGGCAGTCAGACCGCTTTGAAAGGAAGCGACGTCTCTGCCCACTTCCCTTTGGCTGATGATACTGCGGCCGGGCGTATAGACGTATTCGATCGGGTCTTCCAAGGTGATGATATGCTGCCCCGTCGTCTGATTCAGATAATTGATCAAGCAAGCCATGGTCGTGGATTTGCCCGAACCGGTAGGGCCCGTTATGAGCAACATACCGCTCTTGCTCTGCACTAACTTTTTCAGTTGTTCGGGGATGCCCAATACGTTGAAATCGGTAGAAACCAGATTCAACCGTCGAACGCTGATATTATCCCCGTGGATATCCCGGAATACGTTGCAACGGAAGTTCGTTTCCCCATAGCGGAAAGAGGAGTCCGCCTGCATATTTTCCGCATATTTCCCCTTTTGGTAATCGGAAAGAATGCAATCCAGCATTGCGCCTACTTCCTCTGCGCTGACGGGCTCTCTTTCCGCGGCGAGTAACTTGCCGTTGACTCGTATGGCGGGCGCAAGTCCCGTTTTGATGAGTAAATCGGAAGCATGGCTTTCCATGCATATATCCAATATTTTTTTCATTCGTTCCGTAAATTCTTTCATATTGCACTCCTTTTTTGTATTGTAGCATATAAAAAAAGAAAAGTCAACCAAAACCCAACGGGGAAAGCGCATTCCGCACTTCCCCCGTTTCGCTTTTTATGTTTTTACGCTTTTTTTCTGCGAACAAGACAAGCTATCGCCGCTGCGCCCAAGAGCAGCAGCGTTGCGCCGCCCGCCGTTCCGCCGAACGAACCGCCCGCAACGATTCCGCAACCCGACCTTTCCGTACTTTCCGCAGAAGAACTGTCGGAGTCGGACTGCGGCGGCAGATCCGTCTTTTTATAGTGCGCCGTGTAAACGGTGTCTTTTTCCGCTACGTCGCCTGCAAGGAAGATATTTCCTTCCGGATCCGTCCAATACGTAAACACGTAGAGGAATCCGCCTTCCTCATAGCTTTCGGGCGTGGCAGGGCGCTTCATTTCCTCGCCGTAGGCGTAAGTAAATTCCAGCGTTTCCCCATGATTGACGAACCGAATCACGATATCCGCCTGTTCCTCCGCAAATTCCGCAACGAACTCCTGCGAACCGGTTACCGTCATGCCTTCCGTATAGCCCTTCCAGCCGAGGAACGTATACTTGATGCCGTTTGCCGAAGCTTTCTGCGGCTCTTCGGGCAGAACGATCGCATCGCCGTAATGGAGCTTTTGCGTATCGACCGTTTCGCCGTCCGATACGAAAGTAATCGTATAGTCGATATATACCTTTTCCAATACGGGATAGGCGTCCATCGCCCCGACCACGACGGGCGCGTCTTCCGCCTGCCCGTCTCCGTCGTAATCCCAACCTGCCAGCACGTAACGGTAGATCTGATCGCCCTGCGGCAAGCGGAAATCGTCCGTCCACGGCGTGGAAGCGGTCATGCCGTACAGGCATTCGTACTGCGCATACACGCCGCCGTCGGCGGTATGATAGACGACCGTAAAGTACAATTCCACGTGCAATTCTGCGCCGAATAGCGGCTCGTTGCCGCTCTCCACGGCGACATTGGCGGCAAAATCATCCGCAAAACCGGGATAGTACAAATCCGTCAGACCCGTACAGCCGGCAAAGGCGTCCCGTTCGACCGCCCGAACGCTCTGCGGCAGAGAAACGGAAGTCAGACGGAAGCAATCCTTTGCCGCTTCCTGCCCGATAGAAACCGTCCCTTCCCGCACGAACAGCCCCGTAGAGGAGCGGTTTGCCGCCACCGCAACGAGCTTCGTGCCCGAATACAGTACGTTGTCCTCCGAATCGAACGTCGGGTTGCCTTCCGCCACCGTCAGGTTGGCAAGGTAAGTGCAACCTTGCAGGAAGTTACCGTCTATCGTCTCCACGCTCGCAGAAATGGTTACGCTCGTCAGCTTTTTGGCGCCGAGCAGTGCGTTTGCGCCGATACCCGTTACGCCGTCCCCGAACACAACTGCGGTTATGCCCCAGTTTTCCATGGCGGAAGGCGCAACCGCTCCGCCGAGAACCGTCAGCTTATACAGCGAACCGTTCGTGCCGCCGTACAGCTCCGCAAGGGTGCAAGGCTGCTGCGCCGTCGTGCCGATAAACGGCAACGTTAAAGTGAGGATATTCGCATCCGCCAAAGCGCAGGGAGCCATTTTGGTCACTTCGGGCAAAGCCAGTTCGCTTATGCTCAGATCTTTCAAGGCATACGCTTCCGCTTCCGTTACGAAGAGAGAAATCGAATTGAAGTTGGTCAAACCGGAAAGCGCACCGTACCCGAGCTTGCCGCCCGATACCGTCAACGCCTTTAATTTTTTGGGAATGTAATAGTCTGCCGTTTCGCCTGCGGCGTAGGTTTGCGTCAGCTTGACGAGGTCCACGTCCGGTTCCGTTCCGAAAAGGGAGCCGAACAATGCGCTTTCCTCCGTGCCGACGAAGGGAATCGTCAGTTTACTCAAAGCCGCACAATCTGCCAAAGCTCCGCTCCCGATTTTCTCCACGCTCTGCGGAATTTCCAGACTGCCCAGCGAAGTACAGCCGGCAAATGCGCCCGACCCGATTTCCTTGAGATCTTCGCCGAAAAAGATGACGGATTTCAAACCCGTACAGCCGAAAAAGGCGTTGTTGCCGATTGCGGACAAGTGTGCATTGAAGCATACGAGCGAAATATCCGTATTATGCGCAAAGGCTTCGTCCGCCACCGCCACCACGGGGACGCCGCCGCTCGTTGCAGGGATGTACACTTCTGCATCCGTCCCCGAATAGCCCGTAACCACGTAACCTTCCAAGGCTTCGTCATAGGCAAGCTCTACCCCGTCCGTTCCCCGCATGGAAAACCAGACGGCATACAGGGTAACGTCTTCCTCAAAGATATCCAGACCGATGCGGACGGGCTGTTCCAAGGCTTTATCATAACACCAGCCGACTACGTAGTCGTATCCTTCCTTTTTCGTATACGGATATTGAATGCCGTGCCCGCGGTAGAAGGGCGCCTGTGCCGTAGTGCCGTCCCCGAAGTCGTACGTGAGCGTGCCCTGCTCGCCCATGACCAGCTCGTATACGTCCAATGCACCATACCCGAAATAATAGCCGTTTCCGGGAATGCCCAGGTCCTTATTGGAAGCATAGAGCAACTCCCGCATGGTATCGGGATCGGTTTTGCCGTGCATGGAAAGATACAACGCAACCGATGCGGATACGATGGGCGTAGCGAACGACGTACCGGAAACCTGATAATAATTATATTCGGAATCATACTCATAATAGTGCGGATTATTGGTCGTCATGGTCGTGCCGATGGTTACCATATCGGAGTTGGGTCCGTAGTCGGAATACCCTGCCAGAACCCAATTGTAGTCCAGACCGCCGATGCCGATGGTATGCTCGTTGCAGGCAGGATAAAACGTCTGCGCCGTATCCGAATTGCCTGCGCCGCAGAACATGATGCAACCGTGCTCGTATGCGTACTGACAAGCCCCTTCAAACGGATCGGTTTTATTGATTCTGCCCCAGGACATATTGATGATATCCGCGCCGCAATCCGCCGCATAGTAGATCGCATTCACGAGGTCGGAATTGGCATACCCTTTATTATAGTTGGCTTTGATGACCAGAATGGTCGCTTCGGAAGCAACGCCGTTGACGCCGAGTCCGTTATCGAACGTTGCCGAAATCGTGCCGATTCCGTTGGTGCCGTGCGTCTGAATACCGTCGTCTATCGCCGTCACGCCGTACTCTTCCACCGTCTGCCCGGTAGAAATGTTGATGGACTTGGGACTTAAACGGTTTTCCACCAGATACTGCAAATCTTCGTGGTCTACGTCCAGCCCCGTGTCGATATAGGCAATGGTTACGCCCTCGCCCTTGGTATAGTTCCAGATGTCGCCCAGATTGCAGTAAGCCAAAGCCTTTGCCTGCTTCTTGTACCGCCCCGGCCCATTCTGAAATTCGTAATCCGGCTCCTCGACGGTAAAATCGTATTTATAGAACCACTCCGAATCATCCGGCATTTTGACGGGGTAACCGATTTCATCGTCTTCCGTATTGGGCGTGGTGCAATTGTAGGAAAGATAATCCACCGAAATATACGGTAAAACGGATAAATAAGCGTCGTCCGCATATACGTCCTGCACGGTCATATGCGCAGGTAAGGCAAGCGAAGCAAAATCGCCCGAAGAGGACATAGTAACCCTTGCCCCCAGCTTTTGCGCAATGCGATTTGCGGAAGCGGCGGAAGTATTATACAGAGCCAGCGTCTTTTCGGAATAATCCCCTGCGCTTTCCGCAAGCTCCGCCAAGGCTTCCGCCTGCATATTTTTCAGTTTTTGCGTATGTATCATGTTTGCCGCCGCAATCGTAAACAGCAATGCGCACATTGCGCCGAGTACGGCAACCAGTCTTTTCGCTTTCATGGCTTACACGCTCCTTATTTCAAATTTATCAGAATTATACCATATTCTGCAAAAGAATGCAACCCGCAAGGCTGTCGTATTCATGAAAATATTGTGACATTACTATGGAAACACCTAAAAATAGGCCGCAATTCTCCAGCCGTTCCTGCCGAATCGAAATAGAGCGATTCGCCTTTTTGCACCCAAAAACGACCGCAGAAGCACTGCGGCCGTCCGATTTTAAGCCTTTTCTCCGGATAAACGGATATCCGTCTGTAATACCGCGCGGGAAAGTATTTCATCGGCAAATGCTTCGTAATAGCGGTTATGATTGCGCCGAAGCTGTTCCCTTACGCCGAACAAATCGCAATTTGCCGCGCTCGCCGTAGCATAAATACTCGTCAAAGTGTCGGCTATTTCCTTTTCCACCGCCCTGCAGACGCTCTCTTCCACTATAAGCGAACTCGTCAGTCGGAGCAGATTGGTAGACTGATTCGTATCCCGTATGCGCACTTTTCCATCCACGCAAAGGGTAACGTAAGGAATATTATCCCGTATATCCACTTTTACCGCACCTTTACCGTTCTGATAGGAAAGGCTGTATTCTTCCCCGTCCGCCTCGGCGGAAATCGTTGCGGAACGGATCTTATTTTTGACGAGCGAAAAACAGAGCGTTTCCTGTTCCGTCAGTCTGCCGAAAGCCCGACCGCCGTAGAACAACACCGTTTCCCCTGCGGAAAAAAAGGCGTTGCCCTCCTTTTCCGACACGGTAACGTAGGGCATATAGCCGCTCTTGCCGTCCGAAAAATATCCGATTGCAAAATCCTTCAGATTGACCGGCACCACCCGTCCGGCACGCTTCGCTTCGGCGGAAAGAACGCCCGTAAGCACTTCCGAGGCAACGGAATCGAGCGGAGACTTCTTGGAAAGTATATCTTCCGCCCTGCCTTGGGCGATTGCCACCAGCGAGGAATCGCGCGCATATTCCAAACGCAGAAAGAAATCCAGTGCGGCGAACACGTCCCGCTCCTGCATATCCTCGCCCAGGAGAATGATATCGCAAAAGACGAGCTTGGGGTACCAGCCCGTCTGCGCATTGATATCCGCAAACGCCTCCGCCACCGTCTTGCCCTTGCCCTGTACCGTAACCGTATTGACCGATTTGGTATCGATCGGCACGTCCGTAAAAGCCGTTACTTTTACGCCCTCTTCCTCCGCGTCGATCCCCACCGCCGTGATGATGGCGGTTCTCTGTATGTTGACAAAGCCGAAGTCGTTGGCAAGGAACAATACGAACAGCATAGCCGCTAAAATACAATAATATAGGGGGGATCTTTTCATCTTTGTTTACCTATCGTCAACAGCGGGGAGCACGCCGGCAGGGCAAATGCAAACAGCAGGATGGACCAAAGCATATCGCCGCATATGAACTTTTGCACAAAGCTGAAAGAATTCCCCGCCAAGAAAATGAGCCCGAACAGGGAAATATTCACAATCAGCGCACTTGCCCATACGGGCAAACGAACGGCATAAGCAAGGCACTTGGTTGCAAGCTGTATGGGCAGTATCGCCTGCAATAACGTTGCCGCCGCTATCATGCAGACCGCAAAAAAATCCACCCTGCCGATCAGTTGGATCGCTTCCGAAAACTGCCCGATGCGGGAAATTGCATAAATCTGTCGTATGGCGATATCCGCAAATACGGCGTAAAACAGCCACAGGAACAGAAGAAAAACCGTTACTCCCGCCGCATAGGAAATCAGAATCTTCCGCGCGCATTTTTCCTCGTAACGGAACCTGCCCACAAAAAACAGTATCCAGAGCGGATCGGCAAACCACGCAAGCGCCTTTACCGTTCCTTTCCACGTTTCCGAAAAATCGTTGCCGCCAAAGGGCAAAATGCGCAAATAGTCCCCCGAACCGACGGAAACGCTCAAAAGCAAGCCGAGCCCGATTGCAAAGAGCGGCAAAACTACGTCCGCACTGCGCCCGACGCTGCGGAAATCCCGCAGGCAAAGATAAAAGGAAAGCAAAAAGAAGGGTGCAAAGCCGAAGGCGGTGGAAGGAATATCAAAAAAGGTCGTCTCGGTAAATCCCTTTTGTTCCAATACGAACAAAACGGAAAGCATAAAGAAAAACAGCGCATAGATGCCGGCAAATATTCGGGTAAAAATTTTCCCGAATTTATCGCGCACCAATTCCAGAAAGGTTTTGTCCGATCGCTTTGCCGTAAGCAATACGAGGCACAACACCCCCAGCGAAATGACGGCGTTGAAAAAAGCCGATAGAATCAGATCGTCTTTTGCATAGTAAGCAAAGGATGAGGGCAAAGTAATCAGTTTGATGGCAGGCAACATTGCCGCACACCAAAAGCAAACCTGCCGCACGTTCATCGAATATTCCTTCATTTCTTCTCCTTTTGCCGTCTTTTGTTTTGCAGCCGCAATACCTGCGGTCTATATCCCAATCGCATATAGCTTTCCTTAATCAACGAATCCCTGAAATCTGCGCCGATGAGCGGTGCAAACGGCGCCAGCAGCGGTACGCCGTATCCCTCCTGCGTAACCAGATAATACAAAACGAATAAACTGAAAAGAACGATCCCGAACGGACCGAACGTTCCGGCAATCAGTACGAATAAAATGCGCAATACGCTCATGCTGTCCGTCAGGTTGGGAACGGTATAGAGGCATATCCCCGATAGCGCAATGATGATAATCGTGGGAATGGACAAGATGCCTGCCTGCACCGCCGCATCGCCCAACACCAACGCCCCCACAATGGAAAGCACCATGCCCACGTATTTGGGCATACGGATGCTCGCTTCGTTCAGAATTTCCAGAACGAGCAACGTGGCGAACATTTCCATACTGGGGGAAAGGGAAAGCCCCCGCACGCTTCCGGCTATTTTCAAAAGCAGGTCTTCGGGAATAATCTGTATGGCGAACAGTTGCGCCCCGACGTAAAATGCAGGCAACAGTATGCCCACGATCAAGGCAAAAAAGCGAATGAATCTCGTAAAGGTCGCCCGATAGGGGGAAACGTAATAGTCTTCCGCAGATTGAAAGTCCTCTATCATCATATACGGAAGCGTTACGGCAAGCGGACTGCCGTCCACGATAATTCCTACCCGACCTTCCGCTATTTTGCAGGTGAAGATATCCGGCTTTTCCGTAAATCCGACCTGTTTAAAGAGCGACAAGGGGCGGGGCGAAAGCATCTTTGCGATATACGAGGAATCCGGCACGACGTCTACGTCAATTTCTTTTAGCTTTTGCAGAATATCGTCCTTGATTTTTTCGTTCGCTATCCCCTGTAAGTAACACACGGCGATCGCCGTCTGCGAGCGTTTGCCTACCCGTACCGTCTCAAACAAGAGCTCTGCACAGGAAAGCCGCTTGCGTACCAACGCCATGTTCGTTTTGATGTCTTCGATAAAGCCCTCCCGCGGCCCGCGCACGGCTATATCCGTAGGCGGTTCGGAAATCGCCCTGACGGGAACCGTCTTTACGCCGACGGCGACGAGTTCCTGCACGCCTTCCATCAAAAGAGCGGCGTTACCGAACAGGATTTCCTTACAAAGCTCCGCTTCGTCCTTGCATTTTTTGATTTCCGGGAATGCTACGGAGCGGAGCAGGGAATCCAAATCCGCAGTTCCGTCATAACCGAAGAGCGGCTTTAACACCTGCTCGCCCAAAAACTGTTTGTTGGTGATGCCATCCGCATAAATCACCGTACAGAGAATGCCGCTTGCCGTGGTAAATTCAAAGGTAAAAACGTCCTCTGCACTGAGAGAAGATTTAATTTTTTCCACCCGTTCCTTGCGTTCCATAAACGGAAGTATGTTCCTCTTTTCCTCTCCTTATACACATTTTTCCACCGACACGAAAAGTCGAATTATCCAAAAAACACATCGGTTTTCCACCAAACAGGGGCTTATTTTTACTTATGCGGCATTTTCAAAGGCAACTTGCGCGAACTATCCCGATTCGACAATTTCGTTATGCACATTTTATCCCGATTATACACCGTAAAAAGAAGGTCTTACACAATGAAAAGGAGATCGGCTGCACGCCGACCTCACTGTCTTATAAACATTTGCCTGAAAATGAAAAACGTGCCTGTCCTTTCGGACAGACACGCATCTTTTCATAAACAGAAATTATTCAACGATCTTGGTAACGAGGCCGGAACCAACCGTTCTGCCGCCTTCACGGATAGCGAAACGGAGACCTTCTTCGCAAGCAACGGGCTTGATCAATTCAACGTTGATCGTAACGTGGTCGCCGGGCTTAACCATGTCGCCTTCGTTCTGAAGGATGATTTCACCGGTAACGTCGGTCGTTCTGATGAAGAACTGAGGTCTGTAGTGGTTGAAGAAAGGAGTATGACGGCCGCCTTCTTCCTTGGTCAATACGTAAACCTGACCTTCGAACTTGGTGTGGGGATGAACGGAACCGGGCTTTGCAAGAACCTGACCCTTTTCAACGTCGGTTCTGTTGATACCACGAAGAAGAGCACCGATGTTGAAGCCTGCGATAGCTTCGTCAACGGACTTGTGGAACATTTCCAGACCGGTAATAACGGTGGAACGAGGCTTTTCGATAAGACCTACAATTTCAGCGGGTTCGTTAACGTGAGCAACACCTCTTTCTACTCTACCGGTAGCAACGGTACCACGACCGGAAATCGTGAATACGTCTTCTACAGGGAGAAGGAAAGGCTTGTCGGTCTGTCTTTCCGGGGTAGGGATATAGGTGTCTACAGCTTCCATCAATTCCAGGATGGGCTGTACGTCGGGATGAGCAAGAACTTCTGCATCGGACAAGGATTCGTCAGAAGCTACCTGCAGTGCGTTGTAAGCAGAACCCTTGATGATGGGAATTTCGTCGCCGGGGAATTCATACTTGGAAAGGGTTTCGCGGATATCCATTTCAACAAGTTCAGCCATTTCTTCGTCGCCGTCGAGCTGGTCCATCTTGTTCATGAATACTACGATGTAAGGAACGCCTACCTGACGAGCAAGCAGGATGTGTTCCTTGGTCTGAGGCATACAACCGTCGGTTGCTGCAACGACGAGGATAGCACCGTCCATCTGAGCGGCGCCGGTGATCATGTTCTTTACATAGTCAGCGTGGCCCGGGCAGTCTACGTGTGCGTAGTGTC